>CAYSXF010000878.1:0-2502 GCA_964434815.1 uncultured Lentisphaeraceae bacterium | reverse complement strand
ATTTCTGCCTGTCTCGTGGGCTCGGAGATGTGTATAAGAGACAGCGATGAGATCGCCGGTTCCGAAAAGCGCGTAGACGCCGTTCGCGTCGCAGGCGGCCGTCGGCATGGCGAGGCCGTACGGCGAGACCGGCGGCAGGGGCTTGCCCTTGCCGCCGTCCGTCACGAGCCGGCTCCAAAGCAACTTGCCGTCTTCCGCGTTGAAGGCGAGAACCGAACGGCTCTGCAGGTCGCCCTCGGTGAGGTACAGGCGCTTCTCCCACAGCACCGGCGAACTGACGCCCGTCATCTTGAGCGGCGTCTTCCACAGCACGCCCCGCCCGCCCGCGCCGCCCCACGACACCGGCGCGTTGGTCCACGGCGACACACCCCAGCCCGGGCCGCGGAACCCGTTCCACTGCGGCCCGTCGGCGCACGCGGCGCTCACGTAGAGCGCGGCGCATGCGGCGGCGGCGATGATCTTCTTTATCCGTACCATGTCGCCATCAGTTTACCAGTCACACGGAACCGTTCGCCAGAGGGAAAACAGTTAGTTTATTCGCCGAGCGTCAGCGCCGGATCGCCGAAGAGGACCATGGACGGCGCGTCCACCTCGATGGCGTTGTCCGAGTCCTTGTCGCGGTCGGCCTCGAACTGCTTGTCCTTCCAGTTCAGGTAGCCCTGCCACTTGGCCTCTGTCAGCGCGACGCCGACCGGCAGCCGCTTGCTCAGGAAATTCTCCCAGAACAGCACGCACTGGTCCGCGCCCGGCCCCTTCGGCGCATAACGCCAGAAGCAGATCGCCTGGCATTTGTTCGGCGCGAGGAACGCCATCGCTCCCGCGTGGATGGCCGAAGTCGGAAGAAACTCATCGTTGCTGTTGAACGGAGCCAAGACGCACCCGACGTTGCAGCCGATCACATACGCCACCGTCGGCGCGTCGAATTTGAGGCGCTTGCGGAACTCCGGGCCGGTCGCCATGTAGTTCTTCATGTCCTTGCCGCTTCTGCCGGCCTCGATGCGCATGTAGGGCGGATCGCCGTGGGCGATGTACTGGATCGTCCCGTACACGCTCGTCTGCCCGAACAGCTCGGGCGCGTCAACCCCCTGGCTGCCCTTCTTGGTCTGGTCGCGCGGGAAGAGATAGTCTGTCGCCAGACCCGATTTCTCCATCGCGGCCTTCACCCCGTCCGCCGGATGGAAGGGCTCGTTCGGCGACGCGTCAGGCCCGCCCTCGTCGGGCTGGTTCAGCCGGTGCCCGTCGAACACCACGGCCTTCTTCTCCCAGCCCGCCGGAGCCAGTGCGGCGTACTTGCCGCCGGGCAGGTACTCCTTGCGGAAGAAAGTCTTCACCAGCTGCAGGCTCGCGTCCTCGATGTTGTCCGCCATGATCCGGCCCACCGCCAGATCGGGCTTCACGAAACGCGCGTAGTCCGAGTCCTTGCGCAGCGTGGCGTAGGGCGTGTCCGCCGGCACGTAGTCGATGGAGATGTTCCAGTACTTGTATTTCGTGTGCAGGTCGATGACGTAGTGCGGCAGCTCGATTGAGCCGCCCACCATGGCCAGGAACTTCGGCTCATGGCCGTTGTCCTTGAGGAACATCGCCGCCGCGTACGAATCGTCCTTGACCTTCTGGATCGTCGGCTTCACGTACTCCAGCTTGGCCTTGTCCCCCGCGTCCCCCAGGCTCACGCCCAGCGCGTGCAGGCGGGCGCGGTCGCCCGTGTAGTCGCCGGTCTGCACGAGGGCCTGCCGGTAGGCCGCGAGCGGCGCGGCGGCAAGCGAAAGGTAGGGCCACTGGATATTGGGATTCGGCTTGTCTTCCGTATCGTGCGGGTTCGTCATGATCACGTAGCCGCACTTCCGGCCTTTGTCCGCCAGCGCGGCCAGATGGAATTTCCAGACCGCCTGTTTGTCGGCAAGCGCGACCGTGTCTTTCACGGGCGGTTTGCTCCCGCCGACAACAATCGCTTTCTTGACGCCCAGCGCTTTGAGCGTCGCCTTGTCCGGGTTCGCCAAGATCGGTGCAGACAGCAACGCCGCGCTCGGCACAACCCACAGCGCCTGCTCGTAGGTCGAGACCATGAAAACCGTCTCCGCCTTTTTCCAGTACTTCTTCGCAAGGCCCGCCGTCGCCGCTGCGGCGTCGCCGCCGAAATCTTTGACGGAGGACGTGTCGTGCGGGATCTTGATCTCCTGCGTTCCCTTGCCGTCGTCGTAAATCAGCGGTTCCGCGCCGCCGTCGGCATAAAAAGCCGGTGCCGCGCAAGCGGCCGCCAGCGCCTGCCACTGCTGGCGCTCCAGTTTCAGGACCAGCGCCTTCCCGGGCGGAATCCGCACATTGCCCGGCTCCGCCCCATACGCTCCCGCCGCAACCAGCGCGAACACCGCGCAAGTAAAACCGATCCGTTTAAACAATTTCATCGTTTCATTCCTTTCCGCAGGTCATCCGATCCGAAGGAACGCCCGTTCTATTTCGGCCAGATGTAATTCACCGTCACTTTGACATCGGGGTGGATTGCCA
>CAYSXF010000877.1:0-2507 GCA_964434815.1 uncultured Lentisphaeraceae bacterium | reverse complement strand
TTCGGCGGGTGCCGGGGTGCCGTTGATTTTGAGCGGGAGATGGCGGTCGGCGGAGATCCTTTGCGCGAGTGCGAGCGCCCTCTCCTGGTCCCTCATCCGGTACACGTCGCTGTAGCGGTTGCCCTGCGTGTCTTTGATCTCGACCTGCCAGTAGGGGACGCCGGTCTTGCTCTGGAGTTTCCACGCGGGCGGGTGCGTGAACATGACTGCCAGGCCGAGGACGGCTGCGGTGGCCGCCGCCTGCGCGGCGTGCGTGACGGTGTGCGCGGCTGTCTGCTGCGGTGCCGGTTGCGCGGGGGGCTGCGCGGGTCCGGCGGCTGCCGGCGTTTTCTTGGCGCGGGTTTTCTTCGTTTTCGCGGTTGTCGTTTCGTTCTTGCTCATCGCATCGCTTCTTTCTGCGCTCTTTGCGCGTGTACTCTTTCGCGGGCTTTCCCCTGCGGCGTCCGCCGCGGCGTGCGGCTTCGGGTTAGGGCTGCCGTTCTTCTCTTTGAAGAACCTGCCGCCCCCGCCCTCCGCCTGTGCCCTCGCTCGCACGGGCACAGACGGGGGGGCGGGGGGCTGTTTTCCGTACAGGCCTTCCGACCGGCGGCGGAAGGCCCCGCGCTGTTTGCGCGGCGCGTTGCCGCTGACCCGTTTCACAGCCGAAAAAGCAAGACGCCGGCGACGGCGCTCGAACCGGGGCTCCTTGCCGAGGTTCGCGCCCGGCCGCGTGCGCTGTGCGCGCGGCTGGGCGCGGTCTTCCTTTTTCACCCCTTTGACCGCGCTTTCGGCCCTTCCCCTTGCCCTTCCTTTCCGTCCTTATTTCTTTTTTTTTCAGCTTTCGTCCTTCCGTTTTCTCTTTTTCAACCCTTTTCGGCCTCTTCTCCGACCCTTCTTTTTTGTGCCCTTCCTTCTTCGGCTTCTTCGGCTTTTGCGGCTCTTGCCACTTCTAACACTGCGGCTCATAACCTTTTTGCTTCTGCTGCTCAAACTGCCGCTCTTCCTGCTTTTACCGCTTATGCTTCTGCCCTTCCGACTGCCCTTTTCTTATTTGATTAGTAAACGGCAACCCTAGCTTCTTTCGCTCTAACTCATTCCACCCCAATAGAAACCTTATATAAGTTGTTGCCGGACGTAGCCCGTCTAGGCAACCGCAGGCAGACCCGGCCGACGGTAACCGGCGCTAATTAAGCCGGTGCGTCGGTGTCCCGCCGGGGCTGCGTGCCGGCCCGGCGATCACCCGGAACCAGCTTTGTGCCGGGAAGCGGCCGGGGCTAAACATTTGCGCGGGACAGAGGGCAAATTTTTGTGCGGGCGCGGATAACCCCAGCGCCCGGTTTTGTGCCGGAGCCGGTCGCGACCTTTCGTTTTGTGCGCCCCCGCGTCCCGCCTTTTGACACCGGATTCTCCTTATGTGGAGGGCGTGCTATGGACGTAACCAGGTCTGCGGACGGAAAAATCTTACCCGGAGTGTCTCTGAACCCGAACGGGAGGCCGAAAGGCGCCCTGTCCGGAAGGTGCCGCGCCTTGTCTCTAGTCGACGAGGTCTTGAGCGACGACCGGAACGCGAAGACGCTTGAGGGGGCGCTGTCGAAGGCCCTTCGGGACAAGCCTTTATGGTTCTTCGTGAACATCGTGATGCCGCTCCTGCCGAAGGAGACCAAGGGCGTTTTGGAGAGCGGCAACCGCATTGTCGAATGGCGCGGGCTCGTGACGACCGGGACCGGCTCCGCCGCCGGTCATGCGGTCCCCCGGCGTGACGCCGAGGTTTGCGCCCTGCCCGGCGAT
Source organism: uncultured Lentisphaeraceae bacterium (assembly GCA_964434815.1). Classification (GTDB taxonomy): domain Bacteria; phylum Verrucomicrobiota; class Kiritimatiellia; order RFP12; family UBA1067; genus CAYSXF01. Next base: position 740 of record CAYSXF010000877.1, on the reverse strand, counting down.
GCCGGGGACGCCGGTTTCCTGCCGGTCCCGCCTGTTTGTGCGCCGCCCGTTGTTTGTGCCGGCGGCGCGGATGTCCCTTATGTTGTGCCGCTGGTAGAGGTTCTGCCTTTATCCCCGGAGACGCCGCCCTTCTGATTTTGTGCCGTGCCTATGGAATTTAACTTCTACACGCCGCATGCCGCCCAGCAGGAGATCCACAACGCCCGCGGAGCCCGCTTCCGGACTGTGTGCTGCGGCCGGCGTTTCGGCAAGACCATGCTGGCGGCGGCGGAGCTTCTCGATTGCGCGGCCCTGGTCGCCCCCGGCGATTACGGCTGGATCGCGCCGACCTACTGGACGGCGGCCCGCGGCGTGGAGGCTTTGGGCAATATCGCGCCGGGCATGGTGACCTTCAAGGGCCAGAATCCTGTGGTCGGCCATTTCGACGGCCCCCTCGGCGAGTGCCGTTTCATTTTCTGCTCGACGGACAATCCGGACTCCATCCCCGGCCTCGGTTTCCAAGGCGTCGTTTTGGACGAGTGCGCCCAGATCGGCAAGCGGACGTATGACGTTTCGATCCGGCCCACGATCAGCCAGACGTCGGGCTGGCAGCTGGCCATCTCGACGCCGCGCGGCCGGAACTGGTTCTATGATTTGCACACCAAGGGCTTTGAGTGCGGCGACCCCGCGTACCGCAGTTTCATCTTTCCGAGCGACGCGAACCCTTTTTTCCCGCGCGATGAGATGGGCCTCGCCCGCGC
>CAYSXF010000876.1:0-2511 GCA_964434815.1 uncultured Lentisphaeraceae bacterium | reverse complement strand
CTCGCCGATCGTGCCGCGCCCCGTCGCCACGTTCACATAGTTCGCGATAGCCTTCAACTCAGCTGTGGTCGGGTCAGCGCCGCGGCAGAGTGAAACCGTCAGCGTGTCGAAAACGTCGGCGCGAAGCCGGTTGAGGTAGGCGTTGTAACTGCGCTCGCTCAATTTGACGCCGGGAATCCGCTCGGCGAGGCGCGAGCAGAAAACCTCCTCGCGCTTCGTCTGGGTGCCCGTGACCGGGTCCGTCAGGTAAAGGCCGGCCTGTTTGTAGAGGACGGCGTGGGGCCGGGCCATCAACTCGCCGTTGATGCGGACGGCCGCGTCATCGGAAGCGAAGGAGCGGAGCATGTCGGCCATAGCCGAGACAGCGGCGCGGGGGTTGGCCAGCGAAAGGACGCCGCCCTGGCGCAACACTGCTGACAGGTCGAAGGCCGTGATGATCGAACGGGAGGCGTTGAAAGGCTCGCTGATGAAGGAGAAGGCCGGCCGGGCGGCAGAGGAAGCCGACGGGAGGCTCGGGGCGTAGGGCCCGGAGGCGGGCGCAGTTCCGGCGCGCGCGGCCGCCTTGGCTGTTTTAACGGCCTGCCTCGCCACGCTTTTCTGGAAGGCCGTGCGCGAGCCGCGCCCGCCCGTGCCGGCGGCGACGAGGGCGCCCCCCACCAAAGTGAGCCCGCCGATCAGGCTGTTGCCGCCGTCGAGGGCGGCGCTGCCGGTGCGGGGCATCTCCGTGAGCGTCGAATAAGGGTCGGGCACTCCGGAATCGAGATAGCCGGGGTCATCCGCCGCCGTGCCGCCGGAAGAGAGGCTGACCTGACCGGCGGGATAAAAAGCGGCGGGGTCGGTGATATCCGGAATGACGGCGCCGCCGCCGGGGTAGCTGCCGCCCGCCAGCCGGGCGCGGGCCAGGGATTTAGCCTGGCGCACCGCCAGCGAGGCGGCGCGCGCGCTGTCGCCCCAGGGGAGCGCCCACCGGTTGAAAAGCGGGCGCACGCCGGCCTTCCTGCGGGCGGCCTCAAGGATGGCGTCGAAGTCGAGATCGCCGGGCGTCCGGTCAGCGGGACTGCCGGCCTCGAGGCGCCGCGTGTAACCGTCAATGGCCTGGGTCAAGCCAAGCAGGTCGGCGTTGACGCCCTCCAAAATACGGGCTGTGTGATCCACATCCCATTTCGCGTCCTCAACGGATTTGACCCCGGCCTCATATTCCGGGGACGCGGAGCCTGCCCCGCCGGAAATCTTACCGAGATTATAGTTGGCCCATTTCAAAGCGTCAGAGGCTTTAAAATTAGCCTGGGCGACCTGTTTCCTGAACACGTCGAGGGAGTCGAGATTCTGGGTGACGTTCCCGCGCCTGGCGCCGAGCGTCTCAAGCAGAAAATCGGAGAAACCCTGCCTGACCTCGTCCGCGGTGGGCGTGTAGACGGCAACTTGAACGCGGGGCGCGGAGATGCCGTGCCGCGCCCGCAAAGAGGCGAAAGCGGCGCTGACAGGATCGTCGGAAACTGGGCCGGCCGGAGCCATCGACCGGGAAACCACAGAGTCGGGATCACCGCCGAGGGAAGCGAAAAGGGAGCGGAGGCCGGAACGCGAAAGACTGTCGAGACCGGCGGGCCGGGGAGAGGAGCCGAGAGCGGAGTCGATTGCGCCGATCAGCGCGGCGCGGTCTTTCGCGTACAGCCCGCGGAAAGCGGCCTTCGAGGCGTCGACAGCGGCGAGGGCGGCGGCGCGGGCCTGCTCATCGGCGGAGAAGTCGGCGGGAGTGACAAGCCCTTTCAGAAACCGGCCGAACGAGCGGGCCGCTCCGGCCAGCGTGATGCCCGGCGCGGCGGCAGACTCGCGCACGGCTTCGGCGGGAGTGGCCGCGCCGTCGGCGGCAGCCGAATGCGCGGCGTAGAGGTCATTCGCGACGTCGGAAACGGCTTCGCCAAGTATGGCCGGGTCGGTGATCACGACGGGCACCGAGGAGGATGCGGGATCAGTGACGCCCGCAAACTCCGCCGAGGTCTTATGAAAAAGCTCGACCTGCTGCCGGCGGCGGGCGGCATATTGCTCAGGCGTCTCGGCCACGTTCGAACCGGGGCCTTTGCCGCCGGGGAAAAGAAGGTTATACGCGGCGGTGCCGCCCCGCCGTAAGAGCGCGTCCATCTGGTTCGTAGTCAGCGGTTTCGCGGCGGCGCGGGCTCCGCGACCACCGACGCCGACGGCGCCTATCATCGCCAGTCCGCCGATCAGGCTGTTGCCGCCGTCCAGAACCGGGTTGCCGGTCTGCGGGACTTCCGTCAGCGTTTCGAAGGGCGTGGGCACGCCCGATTCGAGGACGGGCTCCCCGGAAGAGGAAGCGGGAGCCCCGCCGCCGTCAGAAATTCCGACTTCCCCCTCGGGATTGAAAGAGGAGGTGTCAGTCACGTCACGGACAACCGGCTTGCCGTCGGGGTAAGAGGCGGCCGCACGGGCCGCGGCGTTAGCGCGGCGGACGGCAAGGGAAGCGGCACGGGCGGCAGCGCCCCAGGGCTTCGC
>CAYSXF010000875.1:0-2512 GCA_964434815.1 uncultured Lentisphaeraceae bacterium | reverse complement strand
GTAAAAGTGTGCGACTCGCGGCTAATCTGCCGGTGCCCGAAAGTTATGCGATCACCGCAACCGAAAACGAAGCCGTCATCGCAGGCGGCGGGCCGCGCGGTGTCGTATACGGCGTGTACGCGCTTCTGGAGAAACTCGGGTGCGGCTTCTATCTTTCCGGTGATGCGATCCCGTCTGCGCGGAAAGAACCATTGTCGTTCAAGGACTGCAACCTCGCGGACAAGCCGCTCGTGCCGACGCGCCTCGTGTTCGATTGGCACAACTTCCTCAGCGGCTGCTCGACGTGGAATCTTCCGGAATGGCAGTCGTGGATCAGGCAGTCTCAGAAGATGGGCTACAACGCGATCATGGTTCACGCCTACGGCAACAACCCGATGGTCAGTTTCACCTTCAACGGCAAGACCAAGCCGGTCGGCTACCTCTCCACGACCGTGCGGGGCCGCGACTGGTCCACGATGCACGTCAACGATGTGCGGCTGCTCATCGGCGGTGGCGTGTTCAGCCAGCCGGTGTTCGGTGCCGACGCAGCGCAGGGGGCGGAGGAGCAGCGGGCAGACGCCGCTCGGAAGCTGATGCAGGGCGTGTTCACCAGCGCAGGCGAACGTGCGATGGAGGTGTATTTCGCGGACGATGTGGACACCGGTTCGGCGAACCCGCAGGAGTTGATCCAGACGTTGCCGGAGGGCGCGCGTTTCGCCGTCCAGACGCAGGCTGGCGGCATGACCGGCGTGAGCGGTAACGGCAGCCACACCTTGTGGCTCGCGAATCCCGATACGCCCGAAGGCTACAGGTTCTACAAGGCCCAGGTCGCCGAGCTGATCGCAACGTATCCGCAGATCACATGCCTGGTGGTCTGGTTCCGCGGCGGCGGCACGCCCTGGATGGATCTAAAGGTCGCCGAGATGCCGCCGCGCTGGCAGGAGGAATACAACGCCGCGATCAACCGCACGCCCGCAGCGGCAAAATTCTGGCATGCACAGAATATGTTCGCCATCGGCAAAATCACGCGTGCCTTTGACCGCGCGCTGAAGGAGCTTGGCCATGACCGCGTCCGCCTCGCGGCTGGCACGTGGAACTTCGCTTTTCTGCCGGGCGCGGACCTTTTCTTTCAGCCCAATCTGCACCTCATCGGCCTCGATTACGGCGTGCTCCACGACGACTCGAAGCTGGGCACCGCAGAGAAGCGGCAGGTGCTGGCCGAGGTCGGCGCGCACCGCCCGCTCATCCCCGTCATTTGGACGCACCACGATGACGGCAACTACATCGGGCGGCCCTATACGCCGTTCGCTGACTTTCACGCGAAACTCGTTGAGGCCAAGGCGAGCGGCTTCGGCATCATTCACTGGACGACGCGCCCGCTCGATCTGTTTTTCGCCAGCCATATCCGGCAAGTCTGGCAGCGCACGGAGAATCAGCCGCTGCGTGCGACCTGCGACGACATGGCCGCGAAAATGTTCGGAGCTCCGCTGGGCGCCTATCTTGAACGCTGGGTGACCGACGCGCCGAAGTTCGCCCGCGAAACCAGCGACCACTTCATCGACAGGCCTCTGACGAACGTCGCCGAGATCGTGGCCGGCTGCCGTGGCCGCACCGCTTTGCTCGGTGCTGGCGGCAACGACAACGTCAACTACTACCGCGGACTCGAAGCGTTCATCGCCGCGTTCTACCGCACGCATGAGCAGTTTCAGAACGCAGAGACGCTCTGGAAGAAAGGCGATCTCGCTAGCGCGCGTGTCGCGCTGGCCGAATGCAGGCCGGAGCCTGTCATCGAGCAGTTCGCCACGTTCAGTTCGCTCGGCGGAATGACGCGTGGCGAGCAGGGTTTGCTCGTTTCGCTGAACACGCGCTGGCTGGTCTATTTCGTCCGGATGCGCCAGGCGCTCGGCATGGAGGCTGTCCGCTACAATTTCGGCCCGACCTCGCACGATCCGTTGGCCCAAGCGGCCGGCGCTTTCACCTACTTTTTCGACACCCGGCATCAGATCTGGCAAACCCTCGGCGCGGAGGAGACCGGCGCGGAGACGTTCGACGCGCCGTCGGCCACTGAAGAGATCGGTCGGCACGGCTTGCAGAGCGACAAGCCCATTACGCTTACCGTGCGGCCCATCATCCACAAGGCCGCTCTTCCGGCTGGCGAGTACCGCCTGCGTCTGCTGTTGCTCGACCCCGAATCGACTGCGGCGGGTCAGCGCGTCTTCAACGTCGCAGTCGGCGGCGCGGCGGGCGAGGACTTTTGGGCGTTCGCCCCGGTCAAGACCGCCTATTTGCGCTTGGCGTGCCACGGTACGTCCGAGAACGACTGGAACAGCATTTACGAGGTGCGGCTGGATTCTCTCGCTGCCGACGCCTCCGTTCCGCGCGTCACCGCCAGCGGCGCGGTTTCCGGATACCCGGCTGAACGCGTCATCGACGGTGATGTGGAGACGCGCTGGGCCGCGCGCGGAGTGAACCATTGGCTGCAATTCCGCCTGAACCCGCAGGCGGTCACCGAGCAGATAGGAATAGCGTGGTT
>CAYSXF010000874.1:0-2515 GCA_964434815.1 uncultured Lentisphaeraceae bacterium | reverse complement strand
TACACCTCTCTATTCGTCGGCAGCGTCAGATGTGTATAAGAGACAGGGTAGAACTTGGGCCGCAGTTCCAAGGCCCACTGGGTGGGCGCGATGCAGAGCGTCGCCAGCACGCCGGCCCGGATGATGCTCTGCAGCAACGTGTGAAGGCGCGGCCCGGTCATGGGCACGTACCCACGGGTTCGATGTCGACCGGGACGAAGCGCTTGTCGGCGCTCAGCAGAACCTGGTCGAGGCGCACGCCGTCCTCGCGGTTGTGAAAGACCAGCGTGTGTTTGCCCTTGGCGAGTTTGATCGGCGGAACGGTGCGCGAGACGGGGTACTTGACCCAGTGCCAGACTTTGTAGGTGGCGTCCTCGCCGAAAAGAAACGTCGGTTGGTCGTCGAAGCCGATGGTGAAGGAGTTGCTGCACTCGCCCTCCCACCAGACGCGGCACCAGAGCGTAAACAGCCCGTCCTCGGGAACCTCCACGCTGAAAACGGCCTTGCCGGCCATCAGCTTCGGCGGGTTGCCTGCGCCCTCCGGAATCTCGAGATAGGCTCCGGACGCGCCCGCCACGCCGTTCGAAAACACCGCCATCGGCAGTTCGCAACTCTGAGCGGTCTCAGCCTCGAAACAGACTTTGTACCCAGCGGCCAGCGCTGCACATGCCCCCCAGGCGCAGAACACAGCTATGAAGAGTAAATTTTTCATGGCGGGCATTATACGTTTTTCGCGGCGGATCGGCAATATGGGAAGAATGAGAAGGATGTTAAAGAATTCTAGCGGCACCGTCGGGATTCCGTTTGTCAGCGCCTGCGGTTTTGTGTAAAATGTCGCGGTTTTTTCAGTACACCTATGGAGGTCCAACACATGAGTTGTCCGTATCAATGCTCTCACGAAGTGGAGCAGATGTGCACGGTCGCCAAGGGCGCCAAGCACGGGCCGGCACCGATCCCTGAAGAGGGCAAGTGGGTGCAGGTCAAGCAAGTCACCGACATTTCCGGCCTGACGCACGGCGTCGGCTGGTGCGCCCCCCAGCAGGGCGCCTGCAAACTGACGCTGAACGTCAAGGACGGCGTGATTCAAGAGTCGCTGATCGAGACGATCGGCTGCTCCGGCATGACCCACTCGGCCGCCATGGCCGCCGAAGTGCTGCCGGGCAAGACCGTGCTCGAGGCGCTGAACACCGACCTCGTCTGCGACGCGATCAATACCGCCATGCGCGAGCTGTTCCTGCAGATCGCCTACGGCCGCAGCCAGAGCGCCTTCTCCGAGGGCGGGCTGCCGATCGGCGCCGGCCTGGAAGATCTCGGCAAGGGCCTGCGCAGCCAGATCGGCACGATGTACAGCACCAAGCAGAAGGGCGTGCGCTATCTGGAGATGGCCGAAGGTTACGTCAAGCGCATCGCGCTGGACAAGAACGACGAGGTCATCGGCTACGAATTCATCCGCCTCGGCTCTTTCCTGGAGCAGATCAAGAAGGGCGCGGATCCGAAAGAGGCCTTGGAGAAGGCGACCGGCACCTACGGCCGCTTCACCAAGGAACTGGGTGCCGTGAAGTTCATCGATCCCCGTCACGAGTAGTTGAAAGGAGATTTTATTTATGGCACTTTTCGAAAGCTATGCGCGCCGCATCAAACAGATCGACGCGGTCTGCAAGAAGTACGGGATCAAGGATCTCCAAGAGGCCCGCAAGCTGTGTCAGGACAAGGGCTTCGACCCTTACGACATCTGCTACGGCATCCAGAACATCTGCTTCGAGAACGCGAAGTGGGCCTATGTGCTGGGCGCGGCGATCGCTCTGAAGAAGGGCTGCACCAAGGCGGCCGATGCGGCTGAGGCCATCGGCGAAGGCCTGCAGGCGTTCTGCATCGCCGGCTCCGTGGCGGAAGACCGCAAGGTCGGCCTCGGGCACGGCAACCTGGCCGCGATGCTGCTGCGCGAAGAGACCAAGTGCTTCTGCTTCCTCGCGGGACATGAGTCGTTCGCCGCCGCCGAAGGCGCGATCGGCATCGCGCTCAAGGCGAACAAGGTCCGCAAGGCGCCGCTGCAGGTGATCCTCAACGGCCTCGGCAAGGACGCGGCCTACATCATCAGCCGCATCAACGGCTTCACCCACTGCGAGACGAAGTTCGACTACGCGACCGGCAAGGTCAAGGTCTCGAAGACGACCAAGTTCTCCGACGGCCCCCGCGCGGCGGTCCGCTGCTACGGCGCGGACGACGTGCGCGAAGGCGTGGCGATCATGTGGAAAGAGGGGGTGGACGTCTCCATCACCGGCAACTCCACGAACCCCACGCGCTTCCAGCATCCGGTCGCGGGCACGTACAAGAAGGAGTGCATCGAGAAGGGCAAGAAGTTCTTCTCCGTGGCTTCCGGCGGCGGCACGGGCCGCACGCTGCATCCCGACAACATGGGCGCGGGTCCGGCCTCGTACGGCATGACCGACACCATGGGCCGCATGCACTCCGACGCGCAGTTCGCGGGCAGTTCCTCTGTGCCAATTTCAAACAGCAGGTCGCCCGAGGCGGCCTT
>CAYSXF010000873.1:0-2522 GCA_964434815.1 uncultured Lentisphaeraceae bacterium | reverse complement strand
ATAAGAGACAGCTCCTAGGAACTTCGTATCTCGCGAAACGTGCGGAAGACATTCTGGTGTGCGGGCGACTGGCGGCCACTTATGCCGGTGGCATGCCGCGCAAGGTGAACCTCGTTGCGGTGGGGCAGACCGCGCCTGCGGCCCTGCATGCAGCGGCCTTGGAACCCGGTCTTTTCCAAACCGTGACCCTGCGCGGCGGGCTCCGTGCCTGGTCCGACGTGCTCTCCGCGCCGCTGGCCGAAAACCAGCTCGTCAACGTCGTTCACGGCGCCCTGCGCGTATACGACCTGTCCGACCTGCTGCGCACGTTGCCATCCGGTTCGGTCTCCGTCATCGAGCCACTCGATTTGAATTGAGCGTTGGCTACTTGATGCGGATCAGTGTTCCGTGGCTTACCAAAAGCTTCACCGCATTGCCGACCACCGCCACGTGCGAGTTGACTGGTGCGCCGTTGACAATCCAGCCGCTCAGATCAGTTGTCACGCTGTTTGTCGCGCCCGAAAAGAGCGTCTGACCCGAGTACAGATACCCGCTGCCGCTGATATTGAGCGTCGCGGAGGAAGGCAGGTTCAGCGTGCCCAGCACCGCAATGCTGCCTGCGGTATGCGCGTTGCCGTCATACTTCCAAATGACCGTTGCCCCTGAGGCCAGCGTCAGCGAGGCGACCTTCGAAACCGTCGTGTCCGCCGTTCCGAACGCGGCGCCCGAACACACAGTGACCGCCGAGTTGCTCATGCCGCCGCTGACGAGCAGCGTGCCGTTGCTGACGATCGTCGCGCCGCTATAAATGTTGGTGCCGCCTGAAAGAAGAAGAGTTCCCGCACCCGTCTTGACCAGTCCGGCATTGGTGCTGGAATGCGAGCTATCCAGCAGGTTCGCAGAGATCGTCAGGTCGGGATCAACGTTGCCGCTCACGTCTTCGACCCGAAAAGTGCGCAATTTCCCAGGCACATACGTATTGAACAACAGATGGACGCCGTTGTACAGCCCAGGGTCCGCCCGAATGACCGACGGCACAGAGCCTGTAACGGTGAAATCGCCGTTGCACATGAACGCGCTCCACGGGCCGCCCATACCTTGACAGGTCACCATCGTGCCGCCGTTCAGCGTGACAGGGCCGAGGGTCTGGGCGCCGCCGCCAGGCGCGATTTTGAACGTCCCGCCGTTCAGGTTGAGCGGCGCGCTGCTCATGGCGTCCCGTGCCGTGATCAGCGTTGCGCCGCTGTTGATGGTGAATGAGGCGGCGGAAACAAGCCCCCGGTTTTGGTTAACGGAACCTGAACCCATTCGTAGTGTGCCGCCGTCCACAACCACGGCCCCGTTGAAGGTGTTGGTGGTGAAACTGACCGCGTCGACTGCAGTTGTGCCGGATCCTGACTGCCTGAAGATCCCAGAGCCGGTGATCATATTGGTCAGCGTGATGTTGGCGCCGCTTGCGAAATCCAGCATACCCGCACTGATGTTGTTCGTTCCGGCGAAGGTGATCGCACCCGTAAGTTGGAGCGTACCCGCCCCCGCCTTGGTCAGCCCGCCCGCGCCGCTCACGTTCACGAAGGTCAGCAGCGTGCTCGTGCCGCCCGGAGTCACCGTGACGGGTGAAGCGGAGGCAACCAGTTCGACGTTGCTGACCGTCTGCGCGCTAGTGAAACTCGCCGCGCCGAAATAGAGCGTCTGTCCGGCCTGACTTACCGTGGCGGTGCTCATGTGGCTCAAGCCGATCTGCGTGCTGTTGATGATGCGGCGGATGTAGGTGCCCGCAGGCAGGAAGGAGTTGCTCACGGCCTGTCCGACGACGAGGCCGTTGGTCGTGGGCAGTGACTGGACATACGATTCGGCGAAGCCGCCACCGCTCGGGATCGTCACGTTGCTGAAGGTACAGTTCGTCGCATTGTTGCGCCCGACAAGTTCGAAACCGCCGCCGTTTAGCACCAGTTTAGAGCGGGGGCTGTAGGCGTTGCTGAATGCCAGACTGCCCTGCGTGCCTGAGAGCAGATTGTAGTTCACCTGCACTTTGCCCGCAGTGTTGGTCGTGTCGCCGCTCCAGGTGTTGGTCGCGGAAAGTCCGCCGCCCGTGAAGATCAAGTTGCCGGGTCCCGTCTTGGTCAGGGTGCCGCTCTCGCCCGGCTTGTCCGTGAGCTGGGCCGAAGGCGAGAAGACGATCGAGCTGTCAGAGAAGCTGGCGTTAAAGGTGTGCGTGCCGTTTTGGGACAACCGGACCGTTGAGGGTTTGCTGGTGTTGCGCTGCATATCTTTTTGGCCGCTTCCATTATAGTTCTCGAAGGTGCTGCCGTTTTCGAGCCACACGTATCCGGCTGCGGTGCGGGTCTGGATCGTGCCGTTGTTGAAATCCAACACGCCGGTTCCAGGCCAACTGTTAACACTGTTGTTATTCCCGTTGCCGTTGCCCACGCCGATGCGGTCGGCCTTCAGCGTGCCGCCGTCGAGGATGTAGAAGCCGGCGGCGCTCGCGTTCGGCTTGCCGGCATTCGCGAGCATCAGTGTGAGACCATAGTCGGAGTTGG
>CAYSXF010000872.1:0-2530 GCA_964434815.1 uncultured Lentisphaeraceae bacterium | reverse complement strand
CGCGGTGTGGAACGCCATGGTCGCGCCGTTGACGCGTCTGGCGGTCCGGGGCATCGTGTGGGACCACGGCGAGGACGATGGCAGCCTGCAGCACGCGGCGCAATATGGCCAGCTGCTGCCCGGCCTGATCGCCAGTTGGCGGCAGGCGTTCGGGAATCCGGAGTTACCCTTTGTCGTGGTGCAGCTGCGGCCCGTGACGCCGCGTCAAGCCGACAGCCGTCTGGCCGCCGAGTTGCGCGACGCGCAGCGCGAGGCTGCTGCTGCCGCCAACGCCGCGCTGGTGGTGAATATCGACCTGCCGAAAGAGCCCCATCACCGCGAGGTGGGGCCGCGCATCGCGAACACGCTTCTGGCCAAGGTGTACAAAAAGCCGGGCGTGGCAGCCGACGGACCCGAGCTGGTCGGTTCCGAGACGGTCGGCAACAAGGTCATCCTGCGTTTCCGCAACACGCAGGGCGGGCTGGTCGCCAAGGGCGGCGCGCTGAAAAGTTTTGCGGTCGCCGCGTCCCTGTTCCGCTGGGTGTGGGCCGACGCGGTGATCAAGGGCGACACGGTCGAGGTCTCCGCGCCGACCGTGGATAAGCCGGAGGGCGTGCGCTACGCCTATCAGGATCTGCCTGAACAGGGGGCGACGCTCTGCAACGGCGCGGGGTGTCCCTCTGCGCCGTTCCGCACCGACACGCATCTCACCTGCACGGGCACGAACGTGGATCCCGGCGCCCGCCGCCTCGGCTACAACGCGCGCTGCGACTTGGGCATCGAGAATCCGCGGCTGCCGCGCATCCTCATCATCGGCGACTCCATCTCGGGCCACTACATCAACTTCGTCATCGACGGCATGCGCGAGCGCGCCAACGTGATCGGCGAGTCTTCCATGGTCAAAGGCACGTGGGCGAGTATGGATCCGCGCTTCTACCGCGCGGACTGGGCCTCGAAGGACGATAACTTGAAAAAGTTCCTGGCCGAACGCGGCCCGTTCCAGATCGTCCATTTCAACAACGGCATCCATAATTTCTTCAGCGCCAAGCCGGGCGACGAAGTGCCGTACGCGGAGCAGCTCAGGAAGGTTGTCGCTACCATCCGCGAATCCGGCGCGGTCTGTCTCTTCGCCAACTCCACGGGAACTGTCGGCGACAACACGATTGCCCGGTCGCCGAACTACCTGACAAACTGCAAGGCATTCAACGCCGCGGCCGAAAAGGTGATGGCTGAGTTGAATGTGCCGGTCACCGATATTTACGGCGTCATCCAGCCCCGCATCAAAGAGCTGATTAGCCCCGACCTGATCCACCCCAAGGCTGAAGCGAGCCCCCTCATGGCCGCCGCGATCATCTCGCGCCTGAACGAGGCATTGGACAAATTGCAGGTGAGTAAAAAATAGATATAAGAAACAGGTGCAAAGCAAACGATAAGCATGATATAATTATCACATATTATCATAGTCGGTGGTCAGAATCGCAGGAGTTTGAAGTAACGGAAGCCGAGTTGGTTTTGATTCCGTCTTTTAGCGGTTTCGGACTCTTGTATTCCGCTTACCCCATTTAACTGCGAACGGAAATAGGAGACGCTATGAAACACAGGGTCTGTTGCTTGCTGATGGCAGGAGTCGTATCGGTTCTCCCAGTCTCGCTGACGGCTGTGGCCGAGGTGACCGCTACGCTGCGGGGTCCGAAGCTCGAGTGCGCTGTACCGTTCACGGTTAGGGACGGATTGCCGAATGTCGCCGCGAAACTGAAGGCTGGAGCGGCGGTCAACGTAGTCTTTTTGGGCGGATCCATCACGGTCAGCGGATCGTCTCCCAAAGGGTACGTCACCTTTGTCGCGGACTGGCTGAAGGCGCAGTATCCCAAGGCCAAGGTCACGGTCGTTAACGCCGGAATCTCCGGCACGGGCTCGGATTTCGGCGACCGGCGCTATGACCGCGACGTGCTATCTAATGATCCCGACTTGGTCCTGATCGAATTCTGCGTCAACGACGGCGACAACGACCGGACCGAAGCGATGGAGCGGATGGTTCACAAGACGTGGCTGAAGAACCCGAAGACCGATCTGGTTATTTTCTACACGCTGGCGAAGCACCATCTCGCGAACTACAAAGGAGGCGTGCTGCCGCCGTCCGCCAGCGCGCATGAGCGGGTCGCCGCCTTTTACGGGATTCCGACCCTGGGCACGGCGTTCAATGCCGCGTCGAAAATCGTGTCCGGTGAGATTCCGTGGGAGACGTTCTCCCTTGACGGCTGCAATCCCACGCAAGAGGGGTATGCCCTATTCGACGAGATCTTCGAGAAGGCGCTTCCCGAACTTCTGAAGGCAGCCCCGCCCCGGACGCATGCGCTGGGCAAGTCCCTCACGCCCAAATTCGTCGTCCACCCTCCGCCGATCGTGGCCAAGCCGCTCGATTTCAAGGGCGAGTTCGTCACGGCCAAAGGCGAAAAGGCCGTGAAGGTCTATCCGCTGCCTATTCCGGGCAAGAACTGGATCAAGGAGCCGGTCTTCGCGGGCGATGACGGCAAGCCGCTGTGGCGCTTGT
>CAYSXF010000871.1:0-2530 GCA_964434815.1 uncultured Lentisphaeraceae bacterium | reverse complement strand
GTGGTCGACACCTCGCGCCCGTCAGTGCCCGCCTCGAACTCTTTGAAAAAGTCCTCGCCGGGCATCTCCAGCCGCGAACCCAGTCCGTGCCGCTGCGGGGTGAAGCCGCCCAGCGCCGCGCGTCGCGCCAGCAGATACGCCCTCTCCGGGCTGTCCGGCGGCAGCTCGACAAACGGAAGCTGGCCGACCTGCTCGTCCGAGAGGGGAATCTGAAAACGCGACCGGAACGCCAGCAGCTCGCTGTCCTTGAGCTTCTTCTGCTGATGCGTGGCGTTCTGAGCCTCGCCGCCCTCGCCCATACCGAAGCCTTTGACCGTGTTGGCCAGCACCACGCTGGGCATGCCTTTGGCCTCGGCCGCCGCCTTGTACGCCGCGTACACCTTCACCGGGTCATGCCCACCGCGAAGCAGACCTTTAAGTTGCTCGTCGGAAAGATGCTTCACCCTCTCCAACAGCCGAGGATCGCTTCCGAAGAAGTCCTTGCGGAAATAGGCTCCGTCTTCGACGACGTACTTCTGATACTGCCCGTCCACGACCTCGTTCATCCGCCGCGCCAACAGGCCGTCCGTATCCCGTGCCAGCAGCGCGTCCCAGTCGCCGCCCCAGATCACCTTGATCACGTTCCAGCCCGCGCCGCGGAACTCCGCCTCCAGCTCCTGGATGATCTTGCCGTTGCCGCGCACCGGCCCGTCCAAGCGCTGCTGGTTGCAGTTGACCACGAAAATCAAGTTGTCCAGTTTCTCCCGCGCCGCCAGCGTGATCGCCGCCAGCGCCTCGGGCTCGTCGCACTCGCCGTCCCCAACAAAGGCCCAGACTTTCTGATCCGACGGCGCTTTCAGCCCGCGGTCCTGCAGATACCTGATGAACCGGGCATGATAGATTGCCGTGATCGGTCCGAGGCCCATGGAAACGGTCGGGAACATCCAGAACTCCGGCATCAGCCAAGGATGCGGATACGACGACAGCCCTGGGGTGCCGCGGCACTCGTGGCGGAAGTTGTCCACCCGCTCCAGCGGCAGCCGCCCCTCCAGAAATGCCCGAGCGTAAAGGCCCGGCGAGGAGTGGCCCTGGAAGTAAACGAAGTCGCCCTGACGGTCCGGCCCGTTGCCGCGGAAGAAATGGTTGAAGCCGACTTCGTACAGCGTCGCGATGGAGGCGTACGTCGCGATGTGCCCGCCGATGCCCTCTTCCGCCCGGTTGGCCCTGACCACCATCGCCATCGCGTTCCAGCGGACGGTGCTGCTGATCCGGTCCTCCAGCGCCAGATCGCCGGGATAAGGCGGCTGCACTGCGGCCGGGATCGTGTTGACGTAAGGCGTGGCGGCCGCAAACGGCAAACGCACGCCCTTCAACTGGGCAAAGCCGGAAATCTGTTGGAGCAGCTCGCTCGTCCGTTCGGGCCCGGCCCGTTCCAGCACCTCGTCCAGCGATTGCAGCCACTCCTGCGTCTCCAGCGCCGCCGCCCCGGCATTCAGCTTGTCACTGTCGTCCATAACGGTACCCCAATCCAATCCGCTCATGTCAAGCGGGCTTGTATGAAGATACCGATTCGACTCATGCGCACCTATGGGGAATTGTCCTCCGTCGCCTCGGGCGGGAAACGTTCACCGCTGAGCGTATGACTCCTGTCGCGCCGAATGGGATTGATCAGCTTTTCCTGCCGGCCTCAAACGCATTCCCCACGCATTCTCCGACGCGGTAATAGCGGCGGGCGCCCGGGTCGAACACAAAGGGACGGATTCTAGCGATCGACGGCGTGCCATCATTGTGCAGCGCGTCCTCATCGACTTTGACATCCAGGATCTCGCCCACGAAATGCGTGTGCAACCCGATCTCGTAATGATGAATGACCGCGCACTCCAAAACCATCGGGAACTCACCCACGTAGGGGGCATCGACCAATTCTGATTTGACCGGCGTAAGCCCGGCCTTTTCGAACTTGTTCACGTTCCTGCCCGACTCCATGCCGAAATAGTCGGCCTCCTTGACGTACCGCTCGGACGGCACGCTCAGCGTGAACGTCTTTCTCGCCATGATGTTGTCGTAGGTATACGTGGCCTTGCGGAGAGAAATAGTTACGCAAGGCGGCACCGAGCAGCAGATACCGCCCCAGGCGATGGTCATCACGTTGGGGTTGCCACGTGCATCGTAAGACCCCACGCACCAGACCGGCGCGGGTACAATGAGGGTTTTCGCTCCGAATGATTTTTTCATGCGTTTCAGCTCCTTTGCCGATGCAGCGTCATGCAAGTTTAGAACCCTCCAAGCATCACCTGATCGGCAGGTCGATGTCGAGGGTACTGTGCACGCCCTCATAACACAAGCTATCATTGAGCCCGAAATCCACCTTACTCTTGTTCATTGTCATTGATGATCGTGCAGCCGGCCGAGGGTGTGATCAAGTGCACTTCTCAACTTGCCGGCAGCGCCCTCGATGGCTTGGTCAATGGTCTGCGCCTCATGCGTGACCGCAATGGGCTGGTGCCTGTCTCTTATACACATCTGACGCTGCCGACGAATAGAGAGGTGT
>CAYSXF010000870.1:0-2530 GCA_964434815.1 uncultured Lentisphaeraceae bacterium | reverse complement strand
GCACTACGAGAACACGGCGTCGGACCGCGGCAGCCGCATCGACGGCTTCAACCCCGAGTACGGCATGCCCTGCCTGCCGACCGTGGAGTGCCTGCGCGAGATGATGGACGCCAAGGACCTGTGGCCGATCAACAAAGAGGTCTGGGACTACCACGACGGCGGCGGCTTTCACCTGATCACGACGCTCTACAATGACCTCGTGAACCAGTATGGCCCGTCGCAGAACATCGAGGAGTACGCGACCAAGGCGCAGGCCGTGGGCGGCGCGGGCTTCCGCACGATCTGGGAGGTGTGGAACGCCAACAAGCTGGACTTCGGCGACCGCTACTGCGCGGGCCTGCTCTTCTGGTACCACAACTCGCCGCTGCGGCAGACAGGCGCGCGCATGTGGGACTGGTCGCTGGAGCCGACCGCCGCGCTCTACTACTCGCAGGACGCGCTGGAGCCGCTGCACGCGCAGTTCGACTATCTCTCCAACACGGTCACCGTGGTGAACGATTACTACAAGGCCTTCAAGGGCTACGAGGTCACCGCCGACGTGTACGACTTCAACCTGAAGAAAGTGGTCACGAAGCAGGCCAAGGTGGACCTGCCCGAGGACGGGCTGGCGCCCAAGGCGCTGAAGATCGACTTCCCGTCCGACATCACGCCGGTGCATTTCATCAAGCTCACGCTGAAGGATGAAAAGGGCGCGTTCGTCTCCGACACCTTCTACTGGCGTTCGACCAATGTTTACAAGGGCAAGAAGACCCTCACAGGCCCCTGCACGGCGGGCTTCGAGGATCTCGCCAAGCTGCCCGCCGCGACGCTCAAGGCCACGCATGCGGTACGGAGCGAAGGCGGCAGCACCTTCCTTGATGTGACAGTCGAAAATGCGGGCGCAAACCTCGCGTTCATGGCGCAACTGCAACTGCTCGACAAAGACGGCAGGCCGGTGCGGCCGTCGTTCTACACCGACAACTTCTTCAGCCTGCTGCCTGGCGAGAAGCGGACCGTCACCATCGAGACCGAGTCCGCGAACCTCAAAGGCGGCGACGCGCTGGTGGTGAGAGGCTGGAACGCCGCCCCACAGCGGTTTGCGGTGAGCCCATAGAACGCAGGCCAAACGGGTTGGCCAACTGCCCGACTGGAAATGGAAGCTCGGCGCTGGTGTTTCAGGGAGAGGTTGTGATAAAATATATAGCGGAACCTGTGAACCGGAACCGACGACGAAAAATAACGACGTGAAGAGACGAGGCTTAGGGTTTTGTTATATAGCAATCGCGGGTGCGTTGCTCGCGTCAAGGCTGCCTGTGCTTGCCGCGCCTGCCTGCGACGTCGCGTCGGAAGTCACGATGGAGGACGGGACTCGCCAGACGGTGCGCCCGCGGGGCGACGAGTTCTTCAACTGGTCCGAGGCGTCGGACGGTTTCGCGGTCGCGCGCGGCGCGAACGGGCGCTGGCAATATGCGCGGCGCGAGAAGGGCCGCTGGGTGCCTTCCGGCATGACGCCGCAGCAGCGCGGGAAGGAGGGCCGGGCGATCGATCCGCCGTCGCACGTTTCCGCTTTCGACGGCGCGCCGGTGGCGTCATCCGCAACAGCCGGGGCGCTGTCGGCGACGCCAGAAACGACGCTCGCCACGACGCCGGCACCCGCCAAGCTGCTGGTGATCCTCGTCTCATTCGCGGACCGCAGCCTCACCACGCTCCCCAGCGATTGGACGAACAAGTTCTTTGGTGCGAGCGGCAAGACGGTAGACACCTACTACAGGCAGGCCTCCAAGAACCGCTTCTGGTTCAATCCGGCGGAAGAGACGCAGGGCACAACTAACGACGGCGTCATCAGTGTCACGCTGGCGATCAATCACCCGAACACGTCCAGCACCGGCGACACGATTAGAAATGCGGTGAAGCAGGCTTTGATCGCGGCCGATCCGTATATCAACTACAAAGCGTTCGACACGGACAACAACAACACGCTTTCGACAGCAGAGCTTCACATCGTCCTCGTTTTCGCGGGCTACGAGGCCTCCTACTCTTCTTCGTACACCCCGCTTATCTGGGCGCACCGCTGGTCGCTTTTCGGAACCGTACCAGCTCCGCAGCTCGACGGCGTTTATGTGAGTTCATCGAACGGCGGAGGGTACATGGCTGTGGGCGAGAACCATGGGGCTCACGCTGCGACCATCGGCGTGATCTGCCACGAACTCGGGCATAACCTCGGGCTGCCGGACCTCTACGACACGGACAGTTCATCCGATGGCGTGGGCACGCACTGCCTGATGGGTGGGGGCAACTGGGGAAAGACGAGCAGCGACTCCTATCAGGGACAGACGCCGGTGCTGATGAGCGCCTACTGCCGACAGGCGATCGGTTTCTCCGACGTGCGCACGGCAGCCGGCACGGGAGCGGCCTATGCGCTGACGCAGGTATCCGACATCACGAACACGACGGACATCGTGCGGCTCAACACGCCGAACAGCCAGCAGTACTTTCTGGTTGAGAACCGGCAACTGAACGGTTTCGACGCAGCCCTGGCCTACTATCTCGG
>CAYSXF010000869.1:0-2536 GCA_964434815.1 uncultured Lentisphaeraceae bacterium | reverse complement strand
CGAGGCCAGAGGGCTCAACGAATATGCAGGCACGGTTTCCGCCACGCTGGACAAACTGGGAGTTGCCTCCGCACAGGTGGCCGACACCGATCTCGCGCCTGAACTGCTGCAGGGCGTGAAGCTGGTCGTGCTGCCGTATAATCCGCGCGTGCCGGAGAAAACGGTCGGGCTGCTGCGCACCTTTGTTGGGCAAGGCGGCAAGCTGGTGGTCTGCTATTCTCTCGCGGACGGGATCGGCGACTTGCTGGGTCTGCGTGCCACCGGCAGCGTCGTGGAGGAAGGCCACGCTTTCTCCGGTTTCGCGCGAACGGCGCAGGGATTGAAAACCCAGCCCGCTTTCGCCCCGCAGGCCTCATGGCGCACCACGGTTGTTCAGGCTGCTGAAGGCAAAAAAGGCCGCGTGATTGCGGTTTGGCGCGGCGCCAAAGGTGCCGACACGAAGACTCCCGCGATCACGCTCACGCAGGCCGGTGCGTTTGTGGGGCACGTCTGGTTCAGTCCGTCGAGCGACGCGGGCGTGGCGCTGATGCGGGCGGTGGTCGGTGAGCTGGTGCCCGACGTGTTGCGGAAAACTGCGGAACAGGCGTTCGCCAGAATCGGCGCGGTTGCGGGGGCTGCGGACTTTGCCGCGTTGCGTGCGGCTCTCGAAAAGCAGGCAACTAGGGCGGTCAGAAAATCGCTCGACAGGGCTGCGAAAGAGCGGGCCGTGGCGGAGAAAAGCCTGAAGGCCGGGCAATGGAACGAGAGCGTGGAGGCGAGCGGCCGTGCGGAAACCGCTGCGCTGCGCGCGTGGTGCCTGAGCCGAAAGCCGGGCACGGGCGAGCACCGCGCTTTCTGGTGCCACAGCGCATTCGGCCTGGGAGATAAGGACTGGGACAAGTCGATCCGCCTGCTCAAGGAGAGCGGCTTCAACGCGATCCTGCCGAACATGCTGTGGGGTGGCTTGGCGTACTATCCGTCCAAGACCTTGCCCGAGTACGACGGATTGGCAGAGAAGGGCGACCAGATCGCAAAGTGCCTCGCGGCCTGCAAGAAATACGGCGTGCAGTGTCACGTCTGGAAGGTGAACTGGAACACGGGCGGCCGGGCGCCCAAGGCGTTCATCGAACGGATGCGGGCCGAAGGGCGCTTGCAGAAAGAGTTTGCGGGCGACACGACCGAATGGCTGTGCCCCTCCAACCCGACCAACCAGACGCTGGAGGTGGAGGCGATGCTGGAGATCGTGCGGAACTACGCGGTCGACGGCGTGCATTTCGACTACATCCGCTATCCCGGGAATGAGGCCTGCTTCTGCGACGGCTGCCGCGCGCGCTTCGAGGCGGCGCTGGGTCGCGCCGTGACGACGTGGCCGAAAGAGACTCGCGCGCCGGGCGAGGTTCGCGAAAAGTGGCTCGACTTCCGGCGCTCGAACATCAACGCGGTCGTGCGGCGTGTGGCCGAAGAGGCGCGGAAGATAAGGCCGGGCGTGCAGATATCGGCCGCGGTGTTCCGCAACTGGCCCTCTGACCGCGACGGCGTGGGCCAGGACTGGAAGCTGTGGTGCGACAACGGCTGGCTGGATTTCGTCTGCCCCATGGACTATTTCGACTCCAACGCGCTCTTCCGCAACGCGGTGACGGCCCAGAAAGGGTATGCGGGCAACGTGCCGCTCTACCCTGGTATCGGGCTCTCCTGCTGGAAAAACCCGCGCGATGCGGTGAAGATCGCCCAGCAGGTCGAGATCACCCGCGAGCTCGGGCTGAAGGGCTTCACGGTCTTTAATTACGACGCCAACGCCGAGTCTGTGCTACCCTATTTGCGGCTGGGTGTCACATCGGAGTAGTTTTTTATTAAGATGATTACGGTGGCAGACGTATACCGTTTGAAATCGGAGGAAATGGAATGAACAGAAAAACGGTTGCAGTTGTTTGTTTGGCACTGGCTTGGCTCGGCCGGGCGCAAGAGATCGGGTATGTCGAGACCTTCAGCTTGGCGGGAGACCGCGATGCGGCGCTGAAGGAGTTGGTCCCCGGCACGGACGATTATTTTTATTACCACGCTTTGCATGCCCAGAACACGGGGGCGCGCCCGCAGTTCCAAGAGGTCATGGACCGCTGGGTCCGCGAACGGAACGGCAATGTGACCGAAGCCGCCCGCGAACTGCTGAACCGCCAGGCGCTGCTCGATTACGACAAGCAGCCCAAAACGACACTCGACTATCTGCGCCGCGAACTGGGCCTCTTTTTCGGGCATGCGCGTAAGACCGGGGAGCGTGTCAGTAACGCGCCGGCGGTTCTGGACAACGCCCGCATCAGTGTTGGGACGCTACTCCAGCGTGCGCTCAGAGAGGAGCCTCGCAGCCTTGAGCGCATCGAGGATGCCGGGCTTGCCCTCGCCGCAGGGCAGAAGCTCGGCGACGAGCAACGCCGCAATCTGCTGTCGCGCCTGCGCCGTCCCGATTTCCCCGGCGTGGTCGACCTGATCGTCGCGGACCTGAAATACCGCGACAGCCGCGGCTTCGGTTCGCTTCCCATTCACCGGCTTCTGACCCTCGCGC
>CAYSXF010000868.1:0-2539 GCA_964434815.1 uncultured Lentisphaeraceae bacterium | reverse complement strand
AGTTCGGGAAGCGGTGATGCTGCTGGGGTTCGTGTTTGTCATTATCGGCATCACCTTCTATCAGGAGCGGAAAACCGAGAGGGCGCTTGAGGCGCTGAAAGATCTGTCGAGCCCCCGCGCCTACGTTATCCGCGGAGGAGAGAAGATGCGCATCGCCGGACGCGAGGTTGTCTGCGGCGATGTCCTGCTGCTTGCCGAAGGGGACCGTGTTCCGGCGGACTGCGTCCTTGTGCACGCCCTCAACTTCTCCGTCGACGAGTCCCTTCTGACAGGCGAGTCGGTGCCGGTGCGCAAGTCGGACACCGAAGACATTTCAGCCGCTATAGGAAAGCCGGGCGGCGACGATCTGCCCTTCGTTTTTTCGGGGACGCTGGTCGTGGCCGGTCAGGCGGCCGGGGTTGTCAAAGCGATCGGCTTCGGAACCGAACTCGGAAAAATAGGCACGGCGCTACAGTCGGTCGAAGAGGAGCGGACGCCCCTTCAGGTGCAGACCGGGAAAGTGGTGCGCGTCTTTGCGCTCACGGGAGGTTTCCTCTGCGTTCTGGTGGTTATCGTGTACTGGCTGACGCGCGGCAACCTGCTCGAAGGTTTTCTTGTCGGGCTGTCGCTGGCGATGGCGATGCTTCCCGAAGAGTTTCCTGTGGTGCTGACGGTGTTTCTCGCTTTGGGCGCGTGGCGCATCTCCCTGCACCGGGTGCTCACGCGGCGGGTTCCCGCTGTCGAGACCCTCGGCTCCGCGACCGTCCTGTGCGTTGACAAGACGGGCACGCTGACCCTCAACAAGATGACCGTCACCGACATCGTCGCGGGGGGCCGGACACTCACCGTCGGGAAGCAGAAGGATTCTCTTCCCGAGGATTTCCACGAGGTGGTCGAATACAGCATTCTCGCCAGTCCGGCTGATCCGTTCGATCCGATGGAGAAAGCCATGAGGGAGCTGGGCGAGCGCACGCTTGCGAACACCGAGCACATGCACGCGTCGTGGACGTTGCAGAGGGAGTATCCGCTCAGTAAAGAGCTGCTCGCGATGTCGCGCGTGTGGACCTCCAGCGACGGCAAGGAACTCGTTATCGCGGCCAAGGGCGCTCCCGAGGCGATAGCGGACCTTTGCCATTTCGACAATGCCCGAAAGAAATGGCTGGAAGGCAGCATCGATTCGCTCAGCAATCAGGGCAAGCGCGTTATCGGTGTGGCGCGTGCCCATTACAAAAAAACGGAGTTGCCGGAGCAGCAGCACGATTTCCACTTTGAATTCGTCGGACTTCTCGGGCTCGAAGATCCGGTCCGCCCGAATGTGCGGGGGGCCATTGAGGAGTGCTACGCGGCCGGCATACGGACGATCATGATCACCGGCGATTATCCGGGCACGGCCATGAGTATCGGGCGGCAGATCGGCCTCAGGAGTCCGGACCGGCACATGACTGGCGCGGAACTGGAGACCCTTTCAGACGGGCAACTCGCGTACCGGATAAGGGACATCAACATTTTCGCTCGCATGGTGCCGGCGCAGAAGCTGCGCATTGTCAAAGCGCTCAAACTGAACAAGGAGGTCGTGGCGATGACGGGTGACGGCGTCAACGACGCACCCGCGCTGAAGGCCGCGCATATCGGCGTGGCCATGGGCGGGAGGGGAACCGATGTCGCACGCGAGGCTGCTTCGCTGGTGCTCCTCGACGACGACTTCAACTCCATTGTGGCCGCCGTGCGGATGGGCCGCCGCATTTACGATAACCTCAAGAAGGCGATGATGTTCATCCTCTCCGTCCACATACCGATCGCCGGTCTTTCGCTGATTCCGGTTCTGATGAACTGGCCGCTGATCCTGTCCCCGGTCCACATTGTTTTCCTCGAGCTGATCATCGACCCCTCCTGCACGCTGATTTTCGAGGCGGACAAGGAGGAGCGCGACGTGATGAAACGTAAACCGCGCAGCATCAACGCGAAGCTCTTCGACGGGAGAACCCTGCTGAACTGTTTCTTTCAGGGCAGCCTGACGCTCGCCGTCACGGTTGCCGTCTACCTGTTCGTCCGGCATGACCACTCGGACGACGCGGCGCGCGCGCTGGCGTTTCTCACGCTCGTCGTCTGCAATCTGGGAATCATCCTGTCGAACCGCTCACTGTCCAGCCCTGGGTTCAGCATGCTGCGGGCGAAGAACGCTGCCTTCAAGTGGGTCGTGACGGGAACCGTGACCGTTCTGGGCCTCATTCTGACCGTGCCATTCCTCAAGAAACTGTTCCAGTTCGGGTCGGTCTCATGGGAGGATTTCTTCTTGGCGCTGGCGGGGGCTTTCGTTGCCTTAGCCCTCATGGAAGTCGTTAAGGTTGTTTCGTTGTATAGTCGGACAACATACGAGGGGGACTCGAGCAATGCCGCATAGTCACAGGGAGTTTCATCGAGCGGACCGGATCGGCTGGCTTCGCGCCGCCGTGCTTGGCGCGAATGACGGAGCCATCTCGGTCGCCAGCCTCGTCGTTGGCGTGGCCGCTGCCGGTGCCTGTCTCTTATACACATCTCCGAGCCCACGAGACAGGCAGAA
>CAYSXF010000867.1:0-2545 GCA_964434815.1 uncultured Lentisphaeraceae bacterium | reverse complement strand
AGATTTCTGCCTGTCTCGTGGGCTCGGAGATGTGTATAAGAGACAGGTGGCAACATAGGCGCTTGATCGCCCGTCCATTGCGCGGGCTCGGGGCGTCCCCAGACGTCGAACCGCGCGTCGTGTGACGGGTCGGCGTGGACCAGCACGGCGAGCGCGGCGCGTGTGCGCAGTTTCTCAAGGACGGGGTAAAGCGCGGGCTGGGCGTCGGCCAGAGCAGGAAGGACGATGCGCTCGATGCCCTCGGGCAGGCAAGGGTCTGACACCGCCTGTTTGCGGGCGAGCGGGGGCGGCGTGCGGCCGCGTTGCTGAAGCGCTGCGAAGAAAAGCGCCTCAAGCCGGGCGAGATCCTGCCAGCGGGCAACTTCGACGTCGAGGTCTTCGCCTGAGAGGAGCTTTTCAATCTGCGCGGCCACATCCGCCATGGACAGCGCATTCTCTTGGAGGATGCCCCAGAGGTCGGTCAACTGCCGCGCGACGCCTAGAGCCCAGGAAAATGTTTTTTCGCGCGGGTGGCCTTTTTCGGGGAAGAGGTTCGGAAAGGCTTTGAGGTCGAGGTCGAGCAACAGGCGGCTGAGAAGCCCCACGGTCTCGGCCGGTGTGGCGACCGGCGCGTCGGGTTCGCGAGCCGGGGCGATCACCTGGGCGGGCAGGCGCACGAGCGGCGGCAGACATCCGCCGGTCAGTTCCGCAAGAGCCAGTCGAAGTCTGCGTCCGGCTTGCCGCGTGGGAACGACCACGAGCAGGTGACTCAGCGATTTCACGCCGCCCGGAGTCAGGCGCGTCTGTGCGGTCAGCCACTCGGCCACGGCGAGGACGAGCGGGGTTCGCGGATTGATAAAAATGCGTTCCATGGCGAAGGGTTCAAAACAGAATTAAATCACGCCCGGGCTCGAATGACGTTTCACTCCGGCCGTGCGGCTGTCCATAGCATCTTAAAGACAGCGGTACTATACCATCCGCATCGTCTGATTCTCAAGCCAAGCCGATATCTTTGTGTGTGCGAGTGAAAAATGGCGGTCCTTGT
The DNA here is from genome assembly GCA_964434815.1 of uncultured Lentisphaeraceae bacterium. GTDB lineage: Bacteria > Verrucomicrobiota > Kiritimatiellia > RFP12 > UBA1067 > CAYSXF01. Next base: position 1,521 of record CAYSXF010000867.1, on the reverse strand, counting down.
CAGCGTTCGGCGTGAAATCGGCGGCGTCAAGCGTAGGACAGCTCGACCGAAGCGGTGGCCGGGCTGCGGGGGAGGTCGATAGAGAGCGGCGCGCATTCGAATCCAGGAACAAGGTTGAAGACGCGTTCGTGCGGCTCCTTTGCGAACCCGTCCTTGGCGTCTGTCTGAACGCAGAGCGTGTCGCCGCGCTTCTCGATCCGGACAGTCTGCGCGTCGGGGCGGCGGACAGTCTCTCCGCGCGGGCACACCACCGGTAGAATCAGTTGAATCGGTTCGTTGCCCACGCCCGAAACCTCGGCCGAAATGCGCACCGAACGGGGCGTGAAGCGGTAGGACAAGGTGAACGGAAATTCGCCCGCGGATGGCGTTTTTTGATGAATGTCGCGGAGATGGCCGCTGGCTTGGATGAGCGTCTGTCCCTGTTCTTCCTTGCGGGTTACAACGGCTTGATAATCGCTTAGGTTCGTGTATGCCGTACCACCGATGACGCATTGGAGGCGCGGGGCCAGAGGCATGGTTGCGTCGCTTAGGTGTTTCTGCTGATTGTCTTTTTCGACCAGTCGGTATTCGGTCATGCCGGCCACCAGGATTGGCCCGAGGCCGAGATGGTAGAGCAGGCTCAGCGCGCCTCCCGAGGCATGGCCGCCGGGCGTATCGTCGTACTCCCAATCCGAGTCGGTCACGGTGGCCCGCCAGTCGCCCGCTGCGACCAGCGTGGTGCCGATCTCGGGATAGTGACGGAGGTCATAGGTTGCCGCTTCGCGGGGCAACGCTGTTCGGGGTGGCCGGAGATCCGCGTGCGGCGCGTCCAAGACGGCCGCCAGCGCTTTGGCATGCATGAGGGTGTGGTGAGAGCACGGGAGATATCCGCAACGGTGGCAGTCGGGGCCGCCGTAGAGCAGCCCGTCGTGCGTGCAGGCGGCGAGAAGATCGACGTTCCGCCAGGCGACTTCTGCGAACCGGGGTTCCTGTTTCGCCAGCAGCAGATATCCAGGCAGGCATCCGTCGCTGGTCCGGCTGCCCCACCAACTCCATTTGAAATTGCGGGTGCCCCAACTGTTGTCCCACGCGCCGTCTGGGAGCATGAACTCGGCATGGGTGCGCAGCGCATCGACCGCGCATTGGAGCACTTCGGCATCGCCGGTCAGGGTCGCGTATTGGGCGAGATTGGGGAGCGACTCCTCGACGTTGTAGCCCAGATCCACCGACCGGTAACCCTTGGGGCTGGCCACGGGCGGTTTGCCTTCGCCGTAAAGAAAGTGATTGGCGGTGAAAAAGCCGAGGCTGTCGTGCGCGAGTTTGTGACCGCGTTCAATCCAGTGGCGGTTGTCGAGGACTTGGCCGGCCAACGCGTAAGTCAGCGCGCCGGTGACCGGATAGTTGATGTTGCCCGTTTCCATCGTGAGAAACCCGTCGAGAAAACGCATCGCGCGATCCAGGCGTCCGGCCCACCGGTTACGGGTGGTTTCGGCGAGAAGCGCGCCGTGGTGCTTGAGAATCTGAGCCAGCGCGATCGCGCCG
>CAYSXF010000866.1:0-2546 GCA_964434815.1 uncultured Lentisphaeraceae bacterium | reverse complement strand
CTGAGGTGCCAGCCGAGGCTGTGGCCGATTTGGGGAGCACGTCCGGCACGCCGCAGATGAGCGGATTCGTGTTCATTGACGGGCGTTACCTTCCGCCGCCCTACACGGTGTCGCGGAAAGGGAACGGGCTGTTCATCAACCGTATCCAATTTGAGCAACCGGTGGCGTGGTCCTATTTCGATGCGGCGACGGCGGCTCCGAAGAAGGCTGTGGACGCGGACGGCGACTTCCAGGAGGTGGGCAAGACGGCCGCAAAGCCCGCGGCGTCGGATGTCCCGGCCGCCTCAGAGAAACCTAAGACGGTCAAGAGCATCGACGATCTGTTCGCAGACGACAAAGATGCGGGCGCCGCCGCGAAAGCGAAAACGCCTGCTGCTGACGCGGGGCAGCCAGAGGCGGCGAAACCTGCGGCGACAGCACAGCCGGCGCCGGCCGCGCAGCGGGCGCCGGAGGATGTCAAGCGGCAGAAGGACGACCTGCGGGCAAATTTGGAGACCCTGCGCAAAGGCTACGAACAGGCGCTGGCCCGCGGCGAAGTTTTTTTCTTCGGTTTGCGGCATGGACGGTTGAACGGAAATTACGGGACAGCGCGGACGCTGATGGGGGTGTTGCCGAATGCGCTGCGGCAGGCGCAGTCGCCGCAGGATCTCCTGCAGCGACTCAGCCAGGGTGACATCTATTTTGTCGATTTGGGTATTTGCACGGCGCTTTTCAAGAACAAGAACACCTTCCCTATGCTCGAGGAACGCTTGAGAGCGATCGAAGAGGCGGAAGAACTCGATGCGGCGCGCCGGAGTCGGAGCCAACAACCCCGGTGACGGGAAAGCTCGGCGGCCGTTCCGGAGGAGTGCATGGTGCGCGTCAAACACACGATTGATCAGCAGGCGTTCGAGACGGTGACGGATGTGCTGTCGTCGATCGAGTCTGCCGACGAAATGCGGACTTTTCTGAAAGAGCTGCTGACGCCGGGAGAGGTGCGCGACATCACGCTTCGGTGGAAACTGCTCGAGCTGTTGGCGGAGGGCGTGTCGCAAAGGAAGATCGCGGAGGACTTGAAAATAAGCCTCTGCAAAATCACGCGCGGCTCGAAGATATTGAAGCAGAAAAGCGCCATGACGGCACGGGTGCTCAAGGAACGAACTGCGCGGAAGCAGCCGCCACGGGCGTGACGGAGCGCGTCCCGCGCGAAATGGGTTTTGAAAGAGGTGACGGGATGCAGATGATCGCTAGCGGGATCCAAAAGCAGATGGCAGGGGCCTCATGGATCCGCAGAATGTTCGAGACTGGGCTGGAACTCAAAAAGCAGGTCGGTGCCGAGAACGTGTACGATTTCAGCCTAGGCAACCCAGACATTCCGCCTCCTGCGCGCGCGCGGGAAGTGCTGTTGGGCCTTGCCGAGAGCGCGGTGCAGCCCCTGGGGCTTGGCTACTGTCCGAACGCCGGGCTGCCTGCTTTCCGTGAAGCGCTGGCCGTTGCCCTCGCCAAACAGCAGCAGGCGCCGGTCAAGGCCGGGCATGTGGTCGTCACATGCGGCGCTGCGGGAGCGCTGACCTCGTTCTTCCGTGCGGTGCTGGAGCCGGGCGACGAAGTTCTTTGTCCAGCGCCCTACTTTGTCGAATACGGCGCGTACTGCGGTCACTTCGGCGGCGTGCTCACGCCGGTGCCGGCGCTGCCGCCCGATTTCCAGCCAGACCTTGCGGCCATGGAGGCGGCGATCACCGGCAAAACGCGGGTGATCATCATCAATTCGCCCAACAACCCGACCGGCTGCATCTACAGTGAGGAGACGCTGTCACGGTTGGGAGCGCTGGTGGACCGCGTGAACGCGACGCGCGCGCGAGCGCTGTTTCTGGTGAGCGATGAGCCGTACCGGTTTTTGGCCTACGATGGGGCGGTCGTTCCGCCGATCCTGCCGATTTCTCCCTTTACGCTGGTGCTCGGCTCGTTCTCCAAGAGCCTTTCGCTGGCGGGTGAGCGCATCGGCTATCTGGTGGCCAATCCCGCGATGCCCGATGTGGAACTTCTGGTCAATGCGGTGACCATGACCAACCGCACGCTGGGCTTTGTGAACGCGCCGGTGCTCGGCCAGCGTTTGGCGATGGCCTTGTTGGATGAGGGCGTGGATCTGGCGGTGTATGACCGTCGGCGCAAGGCGATGGCTGCCGTGCTGACCGCTGCGGGAGTCCGCTTCGCAATGCCGAAAGGCGCATTCTACTTTTTCGCGGAGGCTCCCGGCGGGGACGACCAGGCGTTTGTGCGGGCGTTGCTTGCCCAGAATGTGCTGGCCGTGCCTGGCTCCGGCTTCGGGTTCCCCGGCTATTTCCGGTTGAGCTTCAGCGTGGATGAGGCGGTGATCGCGAAGTCGGCGAACGGATTCAAGGCCGCTGTAGAGAATGTGAAAAAAGGTCAGTAGGCATTGGGCACTGGTCATTGGTCAGTAGTCATTGGTCATTGGTCATTGGTCACTAGGCGACGGTCATTGGTCAGTAGTCATTGGTCATTGGTCACTAGGCGACGGTCGCTGATCATTAGGCAATAGTCATTAG
>CAYSXF010000865.1:0-2549 GCA_964434815.1 uncultured Lentisphaeraceae bacterium | reverse complement strand
TGCCGCACAGTTTACAAAACCCAATGGTTTTTCACACGCTAAACCCGGAAGCGCCTGCGCATCAGGCACACGTCCACGTCCGATGACCCCGTCACCTCCACAGCCGGTCTTGGGAAGAGCCGCCGCGCCAAATCGTTCAATAACCCGCGCACCACTGTGCTGCGCACGCCGTTGTAGCTCTGCCCGAGTTCCGCATACACAGCCGCGATCTTCCCTTTGCCCAACGCCGTGATCGATGCCGCTGGCTGCGCAGCCGCACCTACATCTTTTTGCAAAGTGCCGACCGCCTCAACGCCCGCGCAGAGTTTGACTCCCTGCGCAAAGCCCTTGGTCTGCGCCTTAGAGCCGTTGTAAACGAGCGTCTGCGCTTTCGCCATGGGCTCGCCTTCGAGCGTCACGCCCAGTTCCGTTTGGAACAGCGCCGCGCTTTTCGGCCCGACCAGCAGCAAGCTGCCGCCTTTTTTCGCATACGTGACGAGATCGTCCTTGAACGCCGGATCGAGATACGCCCACTCCGGCACCACGATCAGCGGGTACTCGGCCATGCGTCCCTTGAGCTGGTGCTCGCTCACGACCTCGACCGAATTCTGGCTCTCAAGCAGCGCCTGCAGCACGCCGCTCACGCCTGACAGCTCGCGGTTGAAGAGCCCGCTGATTTTATGGTAATGCCCGGCCGTCGAAAGCAGCAGCGCCACCTGCGGCACCGGCTCGGAGTGATGGCAGAGCATCTGGCGCTCGCGACAGAACTTGGCCGTCTCCGCCATCACCGGCATCTGCTCCAATTTGACCGAACCGTCACGCCTCTGCGTGAAGTAGGCTTGGAACCCGCCGCCCAGCGCCACCACCACCGCTGCCTCGCGCTCAAGCTGAGGCGCGGATTTCTGAAGGCCCTTTCCGTCCGGACCTTTTTTGCGGCTGAAACTCCAAGCCATCAGATCCCACGGCATGCCCTGCCGCGCTAGGAATCTCGCCGAGAGCCGTGCCGAATTCACGCTGTCGTCCGGCGCATAGTCGCCCGAAAGAAAATCCACCGGTGCGCTGACCGGCTCCGCCATGTGGTCGGTGAAGGCCCAGTTGCTGCACAACTGAAAATCGGGATTAGTCTTCTTCACTTCGCTGACATAGTGCCGCAAGTAGGCGCGGAACGCCTCGCGGTGAAACTGCTGGAATTCGAACCAGTGCGGATCGCTTGGTTTCTTTGGCAGATCCTGGATGCCTGTCGCGTCACGGAACGCCTTCGCCGCCTTATCGCCGTAGTCCGGCACCGTGGCCCAGCACTCGCCGTCAACCCACGCGCCGTCCACGCCATATACGCCCGCCAGCTCACGCAGTTGCGGAATCAGCAGCTCGTCCGCGTAGGGGCCGAACACCGATGTTGCCTTCGCGCTCGGCTTGCCGTCAGCACCTACCGCCGCCCACTCAGGATGCTTGGCCACAGCCGCATAGTCCCACACGCCAGAATAGTGCATGTAGAGCGCGACGCCCTTCTCGGCCGTCACTTGCCGCCACACGCGCAGCGGATCGCCAACGACTCCAGGCACCGGATTTCCCACCCTTGTCGGGTAACTCGAATGGCCGGGATGTCCCTTGCAGTCGATCTGCAGATAGTCGGGATGCACAGTATCGATGATCGACGCAACCATCGCCGGCGTCGTATTCGAACCCACAGCCGTGCAATCTTCCCGCGCGTGGAAATCGAAGTGGATGCCAAGGAAACTGTCCGCACGCCTCAGCCGCGGCGGCTGTTTCGCACCGTCCGCAGTCCGCCTGTCCGACACGCACGCGCTTCCCAGAAAAACCGCAACCCCGAACCAAGCCATCGCTGTGCCAACTTTTATTCCCCTATTCATAAGCCTCCCTTTTTGACTTTTCTTATTCTTGTAGTGTAGCAGTCCCTTTATTCTCAATCAACCCCGGCGATCGCTAGATCGGCCCGACGCCGAATGCCGTCCGTATATGTCACTTTCACACCTTTCAATATGTGATAAGAACGATTTTCGTCATGAACCGTTATTTTCGGTTTTCCAAGATAAGCAGATTCCACATATTGAAAGGTGTGAAAGTAATTAACAGACCATCAATTGAAGAAAACCGTGTCTGAAAAGGGTGCGTTAACGGTCCGAGCAGACACGAATCAACCGGGCGGGCGCGAGGGCAATCCTATGTTTTCAGGGCTCCGGAAACGAATACAGACACACGTTGTCAAACCATGTGCGTTCGCCCACGGCCTGCCGCACGTTCAGCATCAGCACCAGTTCGTCCGCACCTTCGGGAACCTGAACCAGGCCAAACGCATGACGCCAGCCCTCCACCCCAGCCTCGCCCACCCGGACAGAGACGCCAGCAAGCGACCAGTCCCACGCACCGTTCCGCTTCCAATAAACCTGGACCGACGGCTCGACGCCTTGTGCGTCGGCTTCCACCACATACTGTTTGCCGGGCGACGTATGAATCGAGGTGCCTAAACAGCCGTTCTCCACGCCTATCGCGCACAGTGAGAAACCTGTCTCTTATACACATCTGACGCTGCCGACGAATAGAGAGGTGTA
>CAYSXF010000864.1:0-2550 GCA_964434815.1 uncultured Lentisphaeraceae bacterium | reverse complement strand
CTACACCTCTCTATTCGTCGGCAGCGTCAGATGTGTATAAGAGACAGACACACTACTGGCCTATAACACGGCCTCGGCAGTGGCCCTGGACGAATCGATTGTGAGCTATTGGACGGAGTATTCGGTCGCCAACAAAGTTTTGATGACGGGTACGAACCTGTTGGCCATTCAGGGGGTGAACGTCACGGCCGGCAGCTCCGATTTTCTCCTTTTGCCGGAGGTGGTTGGCCTCTCGTCAGAAGTGTCGAGCACGCCGGTCTACTTCAGCACTCCGACACCCGGAGCAAAGAACGGCGCCGGCACGGCCGGGCCTCTGCTCTACGACGCGAAACCGGAGGATCCCGACGTGCCGCGTCCATTGGGAACTGCGTCCAGCCCGCCTCTGACGGTCAGCGTCAAGGTCGCCAAAACCAAGTATGCGGTTTCTGCCGTGCGCGCCTATTATCGCACCATGTGGAACGCTGAATCGGCTGCTGTGGCGCTTTCGGACAACGGGGTGTCGCCCGATGCGGTGACCAACGACGGGGTCTTCACGGTCAATCTGCCGACCACGAATGCCGCGCCGGGCCAGATGTTCCGCTGGCGGTTCGAGGCTCAGGACGTGTCGAACAACGTCACGAAGTTGCCCGCCTATGCTGACACCAACGACGCGCCTCAGTACTATGGCACCGTGGCGGTCAACACCACGACGGCCTCCAGCCAGCTCCCCGTGCTGGAGTGGTTTGTGCAGAGCACGAACTCCGCCGGCCCAACCTTGGCTGCGTTTCGCGGCTCGTGTTACTACATGAGCAATTTCTACGACAACGTCGCCCATGACCTGCATGGTCAATCCACGCGGGGTTTCGCGAAGAAAAGCTACAATTTCGGGTTCAACTCCGATTGCGATTTCTTGTGGAACAAAGACGAGCGGCGGGTGAAGAACGTCAACCTGCTTTCGAACTTTGCCGACAAGACCAAAACGCGCAACACTTTTTCTCATTGGGTAGGAACGAAAACAGGCACGCCCAACCACTTTGCCTTCCCCGTCCGGGTTCAGTTGGATGGCGTCTTTCACGGGGTCATGGACCTCGTGGAGGACGGCAGTGACAGGATGCTGGAGCGCAACGGGCTCGATCCCGATGGCGCGCTCTACAAAATCTATAATATTGACCTTGCCACGGCCTCCGAGAAGAAAACGCGCGACACAGAAGGCAACGACGATCTCTATGCCTTTACGAACGGGCTCGACACGGTGAAAGCCTTGACCAACCGTCAGACTTACGCTTACGACAACGTCGATATCGCGTCGACCATCAACTACCTCGTCACGCGCCAGTTGAACAGCGACGGCGACCATGGGCACAAGAACATGTACCTCTATCGCGACTCCAATGTGACCCGCGAGTGGCAGCCCATCATCTGGGATGTGGATCTTTCGCAGGGGCACAATTGGACCGCAGACAAAGCCTATTTCGACGACTACCTGTACTACACAAACCCGCTCAATCAGGGAGCGGACAACCGCCTGTACGACATTGTTTGGTCGTCTCTCGAACTGCGCCAGATGTTCGTGAGGCGTTTTAGGACGCTGATGGACACGCTCATGCAGCCTCCGGGCACCACCAACGGGATCTTCGAGACGCGCATGCGGGCCATCGCGGCCAGCGTGGATCCCGACCCTGCCGATCCGTCGCCATGGACGGACGGCGATCTCGATGTGGCGCACTGGAGTTTTCCCTCGCTGTTCAGCACGAACCGGCCGCGCGAGGAGGTCGAGCGCGTCATCACCAACTATTTTCCTCTGCGCCGCGCCTTTCTGTTCAACACGGGCTCCGGCCGTCCGACCTATAACGGCGTGAACATACCTGATGCGCCCCAGACCAACAAAGCGGGCATGGTGACCATCGATTCGCTCGATTTCCTTCCGGCGGGCAACACGCAGTCGAACGAGTACGTGATTCTGCGCAACACGACCGGACTGGCGGTGGACATTTCCGGATGGCAGGTGAAGGGCGAGATCGGCTACACCTTCAAGGGGGGCACGGTCATTCCTGCGGGCGCGGGCACGGCCGCGACCAACTACATCGGACTGCTCCATCTGGCCAAGGACGCCTACTCTTTCCGCAGGCGCGCCAGCGGGCCGACCGGCGGGCAGCGGCGCTTCGTGCAGGGCAATTACGACGGCCAGCTTTCCGCCCGCGGCGGCACGCTGAGCCTGTACGACGCCACGAACCTGTTGATCGCGACCACCAACTATGTGGGAGCGCCCGTGCCGACCCAGAAGTATCTGCGCGTCACCGAAATCCAGTATCACCCCGCCGAACCCACGGCGGCCGAGGCGGCAGCCCTTGTGGGGGTCACGGCTGACGACTTCGAGTATCTGGAGCTGATGAACATCGGAACCAATGCGCTGACGCTCACGGGCGCGTATTTCTCGCAAGGCATCGACTACACCTTTCCGACCTCGAGCCTCGCAGGCGGGGCGCGCCTGATTCTGGCCAAGAACCCGACCGCGTTCGCGCTGCGGTATCCCTCTGTGAGCGTGCCGGTCTGCGGCCCCTACGAAGGGCT
>CAYSXF010000863.1:0-2550 GCA_964434815.1 uncultured Lentisphaeraceae bacterium | reverse complement strand
TGTTGTTGCCCGACAGCACGAGCGGGCCGCTGCCGGACTTCGTGATGCCGAAGGATGATGCTCCGTCGCCGATGGCACCCGAGACGGCGAGGGTTGCGACGCCGGTGCCGTTGTTGGTGACGCCCCACGCCTGATTGGCTGCAAGCGTGACGTCCTCGGCCACGGTGTAGCTGTGCGAAACGGTCCCCGGAAGTGCGGCCGCGATGCCGCCAGCGCCCAGCGTCAGAGCGCCAGCGCCGGCCGCGAGCGTGAAGTCCGCGTCGCGGTTGAAGACGAGGCCGCGGAAGCTGACAGGAGTGTCGATCGTCGCCGTACTGCCGGCCGCCCCGAAAATGGCGTTCGTGGTGCCGTCGAACGGCGGCAGGATGTCCCCCGTCCAGTTGCTTGCGGTACTCACAAAGGTGTCGGTTCCCTCCGCGTCCCATCTGGCATCGACTGCGGGTATCTGCTGGCTGGTTAGAACCTGGAGCAGTCCGGTGCCGGCGAAATGGGCGTCATCGATATGCACCGCCCCGCTGCCGGTCGCGCCCCACAGCCCCTTCGGCTGTTGCTCGCCTCCTAAAAACAGCTTGTTCACTGTCACCACGAGGCCAGCCCCCAGCGTCACCTGAGCACCGGCACTTGCGATAAAGAGGTTGGCGCTGTTTGAAAGGGCGGACGCTGGCCTCAGCTCCAGCGTGCCGCCCGCCACCGTCACGTTGGTGCCGTTGCCCAGGCTGGACGCAAGGGCCGCGACCAGCGTCCCGTTGCTCACCGTGATATCGCCCGTGGCCGTACTCAGCGTGTTCGAAAGGGTCAGCGTCCCCGCACCCGCCTTGACTAGGCTCAGCGCGCCGGTCAGGCGCCCGTCGTACACGGTGTTCGCGTCTTGGTTCACCGTCAGGACTGCGGGCTTCGCGCTGGTGACCACGCGGGTGCCGGCATTCGTAGTCTCGTTGAGCAACTGGCCGACCGTCTGGTCGAAGCCGTTCAAGTCGACCGTGCCGCCCGGCTGATAGCTGACGCCGATCTGTAGGGCCGTCGCGGCGGGAAGACCGCTGGCCACCTCCATCCTCAGCGTCCCTCCGGCCACGAGGGTGTCGCCCCAGGCGTTTCCGGCCACACCCACCACCGTAAGTCCGGACGAATCCGTCCAAAACATGTCGCCGCCGAGGCTGATCGGTTTCCCGGTGAGAACGACGGTGCCGCCTGAGTTGATGACGCAGAGGCCGCCGCCTGATCCTGTGATGCCGCCCGTGATCACCAGTGTGGTGCCGCCGCTCGAACCGATCCGGATCTGGCCTTGCCTCGTGATCGCGCCGCTCCAGGTGTTGCTGCCGCCGCTGTTGCTCAGGGACACGCCGCTGTTCGGACGTTCGCCGTTCAGCGTCAGCGGCTCCGCCACGGTGATACCGCCGCTGAGCTGGAGATAGCCGCCGGATGCGGAGCGGACCACGGTGTTGCCGTTGGTGCTACCCAGCGCGTTGGGATGGCTGACCGCAAGCAGGCCGTTGCTCACCGTGGTCGCACCGTCGTACGTGTTGCTTGCAGCGAGCGTCAGCGTTTGGGGGCCGAACTTGGTCAGACCGCCCGCGCCGCTGAGGACGCCGTTGACCGTGATCGCGCCGTTTGAGGCGTTGAAGGCGCGCGTGCCGCCCAATGCCATATCGAGGCTGATCGTCTGCGTGCTTACCGAAAAGTTAGTTACACCGCCGCCCAGCGACAGCCGATTGCCCCACAGCGAGAACGCGCCCGCACCGCTGTTGAAGGTGAGTCCCGCAAACAGCGTGTCAGCCGGCAGATCGTTCGTGTTCACCAGTTTCGATGAGCCGCCGAAGCAGAGCGCGTCAGCGGCCACCGGCGCCGTGCCGCCCCAGTTCGCCGCCGAGGTCCATTTAGCGTCGACTCCGCCTCCGTTCCAGGTGCGGTCGCTAGCGGCAGCCGACATGTAGAGCGGCAGCAACGCGAGGAGGAGAAGAGCGCTGTTATTCATAGTTGGCTATCGAGTGGTCTGTTGTATCGCCTTCAGGCTGCAACGCAGCAATGCCGAACCGCCGCCTGAAGGCGGTACAACATACGAAACACTCTGAGCGCCGGAGCGGTCACACCGCCGGCAGTTCGTACCCCTTGCGGTAGACGTCCTTGACGAGCGCGCTGGCCTCGGGCTTGTCGAACGTGTTCGTCTTCGCATCGTACGTCAGAGCGGTGTTGCCGACCCGGTGCGCGATGTTGCCCATGTGCGCGACCAGATTGCTGGCGTGCGCGACCGAGATGTCGGCGTTGGGCGGCTTGCGGCTCTTCACGCAGGCGATGAAGTTTTTGTAGTGCTCCAAATCGCCCGCCTGTCCGTAAACCTTTTCCACGATCTGGCTGCTGGCTTTCTCCACGACAAAGCCGCCGCCGTGCCTCCCGAGGATCAAGAACTGCTCCTGTCCGTAGATTTCGACCCGTGTCGAGTTCTGCATCCAGTCCGGCACCAGATTCTTCTTGCGGATCACGTCGGTGCTCTTCTCCATGTATGCCGGGTACTGGCTCAGGTCGAGGGTCATGGCGAACGTCCCGAAGTCCCAC
>CAYSXF010000862.1:0-2554 GCA_964434815.1 uncultured Lentisphaeraceae bacterium | reverse complement strand
GTGGGCTCGGAGATGTGTATAAGAGACAGCCGTGCCTCCGATCGACGCGTGAACCTCTTTGAACGTTGCCTTCGGATACGTCGCCTTCAGCCACGCCGTCGTCTTGTTGCGCCAGCCATCCATCGCGGTGATCGACCCGCCGAGATAGGCCACCGTCACCTCTTGGCCTGCACGCATTTTCTTCATCACGTTGCCGACGCCATCGCGAGGATTGACCTCCTGCGCTTTCACCGTCCTAAATGCAGGCAACTCAGCAGCCGCTAGGCTCATCGCACAAGCGGCCGTCACAACAGCCGCAACACACCGAGACGCACATCGTTTCATGTTTCTCCTTTTTTAACCCTATCAATCTGCTTATTATTGTACCCCACATAAGCGCATGGCGACAAGCGCCGGTTATCCATCGGCAGAACCTCCTTGGGCTATAACTCATTTCGGTGTCGTTTTCATTTGACGCACCGGGCTCACCTGTCTGTGTAATCCGCTTCTGACTCTCCTGCTGTCTATGTATCACACCTTCGGAGATGTGATATTACGCGAGAACGGACATACGCTACCCAGATCGCCGTTTGAGACGGCTGAATTGGCGTAATCATGATTTAATTTGGAGTCTTTCCAGTGTGAATAGATCGTGCTATAGTATATCACATATTCGGAGGTGTGATATGAAAGATGTGATCAACGGCAGCGACTACCACCCGACGATTTGGCGCACCTGCCGCGTGTTGGCTAATATGCATAGGCTCTCTTGTCTGAAAGCAGTCATCGAGCAACCGCTTATGTCTGTGGAGGATGTCGCCTCCGCAACAGGACTCCCAGCCAACAAGGTCAGCATGCATCTGCGTGCGCTCCAGTCCCGCGGCCTGCTTCAGGCCCTTCGCCAAAGCCGCTATGTACGCTATCAGCCGCAGCCTGATCCGCTGGTGCCAAGCGCAACCCCCATTCTCAGCGCACTGCAAACCGCCCTGCGCAGCCGACCGGAAAAAGATATCGTGCAGACCTTGACCGCCTTCACCCATCCTCGCCGCCTGAGCATCCTGCGGTGCCTTCAGCTTCAGCCCGCCATCCCCGAAGAGGCGCTTTCCATATCGACTCAAATTAGCCCACCCGCCCTGTGGCGGCATCTTCAGAAACTGGAAAACCGCCGACTCGTCGTTCGAACCGAAGAAGGTTGGCGTCTGCATCCGCGACCGACCAGACTGACGGATGTCTTCCTCGCCCTCATCTCATTGGATTTGCCGTAATGGGGAAAGCGAGCGGCACCGCATCACTCCTGTCTCTTTTCCGAAACCGCATCCAGCAAAAGCGTCAACGCCCGATCGGCCGACTGCGTGCGAACCGCCTCGCGACCACCGCAGAACTGACAGCACTCGGCGCGCACGCCCTCATCCGCCGCCACGCCGATGTAGACGAGCCCCACCGGCTTCTGCGGCGTGCCGCCGTCCGGCCCCGCAACCCCCGTCACCGACACCGCCACATCCGCCTTCAGCCGCGCGCGCACGCCTGCTGCCATCGCTTCAGCGCACTCGGCGCTGACCGCTCCCGCGCGTTCCAGCACTTCTTGCGGCACGCCTAACAGGTCGCGCTTGACCGCATTCGCGTAACTCACCACGCCGCCAAGAAACACCGCCGAAGACCCCGGCACCGAAGTGATCCTGGCCGCGATCAGCCCGCCTGTGCATGACTCCGCCGTCGCAACGGTCACACCCCGCTCCTTGCACGCGGCCACCAGCCTCGATTCCTGAGCTGCTTCATCGCCATCTTTCATGGCAGTACTATACGCTCACCGCCCACCCTCATCAAGCCCGTCCTAAATCCATACCCTCCTCGCATTCCCTCGCCTCCATCTTTTCCTTTTACAGCACGCCCGCTTCGTGTATCTTTTCTCCATGCGTGCTTTTCTTGCCATCGCTCTTCCTGATGAGGTCAAACTCCAACTCGCTGCGGCCGTCCAACGGCTCGCCTCGCTCGGCGTCGACGTGAAGTGGTATACCAAAGACCAGTTCCACCTGACGCTTGCCTTTCTGGGTGAGGTTGCACCCGCCATTCTGCCCCACGTGACCGCTGCGGCAGACCGCGTGTGCTCATCTCTTCCCGTCTTCCCCTGCCACGTCTACGGCCTCGGGTTCTTCGGGACAAAGCGCAATCCCCAAACGCTCTGGGCCGGCGTGAACCCGGCACCTGAACTGGAGACTCTGCACGAGTTGCTTTGGAAGGAACTCAAGAAGTTCGGCTATGCTAACGCTGAGCCGGAGTTCCACCCGCACATCACCATCGGACGCTGCCGCGAGGCCGCTCGTAACCACGCGGTGGTCCGGGCCATGGACGAGGACGAAGCGGTCGATTTCGGCGATTGGGACGTCACGCGCATCACACTCTTCGAGAGCCGCCCTACCCCGCGCGGCCCACTTTACCGCACGCTCTCCCACATCGCGCTCGCCGGCACCTGAGCCTCTGCCGACCGCGATATTCCGGCACGACCTCTTACCTGCACACGGTACCCGTTGCGTCAAATGAAAACGACACCGAAATTCGGTGCCGTTTTCTTTTGACG
>CAYSXF010000861.1:0-2556 GCA_964434815.1 uncultured Lentisphaeraceae bacterium | reverse complement strand
CACCGTCATGGTTCCGATCTGCGCCGCCATGGACGAGCGGACGCAGGCGGCCAGAACGATGCCGGTCATGAACGGGCCCATTTCGCGCAACAGAGAGACCATCACGGCGGAGCCGATATAGACTTCCTGATTGTAGCGGCGCAGTTCCAAACCTACTTGCAGGGCGAGGATCATTCCCGTGAACATGCCCACCACCGTGATCAGCGCCAGGCTCTTGATTCCTGTGACGTAGAGCTGCCGCACCAGCTCACGCCGCGAGCGGGGATTGGCGAACAGGAGCGGCATCATCACCAAGGCCTGGAACGCCATGCTGCCCGCTCGTCCGATGTCCCCGAGCGCCAAAACCACCGCGCGCCACCCGCCGGCGGCGGCGCTCGCGGGCGCGTCGTCGTAGACCGCTTCACGCGTAATCATGGCGCGGCCTCCTTAGCGACAGCAGACGGCTTTGCGGCGCGGTACTGCAACAGCCCCCAAAACGCATCGTGTTTGACTTCATCCTCACTCTCGATCCTCTCATAGAATGTCCAGAAAGGCGCCCAGTTGCGCTCGATGCCGCCGCTGAAGCGGATCAGGCTCAGCTCCAAGGAGCGCACATGCGAGCCGCTCTGGTCCGACTCTCTGGAGAAGAACGGCCACAGGCGCGTGTAGCTCTCCTTCTCGCGCTCCGAGCCCGCCGCGTCGCGTTCATAAACAGTCTCCCCCACATAGAACGGGAAGAAGCGGCTGCGCTCCGTGCGCCGGCCAGCAGACGTCAGCTCGAAAGACTCAATCAGCGGCCATGCCGCATACCAACGCTTCTCATCCTCGCTTCCGACATCGCCGTACAGCGGCCATACGGAGACTTTGCGGGACGTCTTCGTGGTCTCCTTCTCGATGAACGGCCACGGCATGCGCCAGCGCTCCGCCGAGTCGGTCGTGGCGTGCGAAAAGAAGGGAGGCAGGAAGAGCCACTGGTGTTCTTTCTCCCGGCTCACTTGGCCACACAGCGGAAAAAGCATCCACGACTCGCCCGGGTTATGATCCCCTCCGTAAACAGCCGACGTCCAGAACGGCCAGAAACAATACGTGTGACGCTCATCCGGCCGCTCCGTTCTGCCGCACAACGGAAAGACCCCGATGCGCTTGACGCCGGGAGCCTCGCCCATACGTGAAAAAATCGGCCACAGATAATACTCTCGCCCGATCCCGTTCACCTCGTAGTTCAGATACGCAGGGAAAAGAACGAAATCAATATCGTCCATCAGCAACACGTGAGGCAGGTGCCCATAAAGCGGAAAGAGCGCCCAATAGTCTTCGGACTGGCGCGTCCGCCCCTGATAATAAACCGGGAAAAGTGCCGCGCTCCATGCCGCGTCGTCGCGGTTCACGTCGAGGTCCGTACCGTAGGCCAGCAGCATCCGCCACCAGAGCTGCTCATGCGTGCGGTGGAACGTGCCGAGAGGCCACGCCACATCGTCGACTCGCGTGTCGCTCGACGGATCGCTGAGCTGAGAGTAGAGCGGTCGCAGCGCCCAGAAGGTGCCGCCGTCGCGCGTGGCCCGGTACTCGAAGACCGGGCCAATTCTGAAGCGGCTCACAACCCGGTCGGGAGCCCGGTTGGTTACCCCAGCAAAGAGTAGAAACGGGCACAGGCAGAGACTTGCGAGCGCGGCGCGGCGCGGCATATTCTGGCTAATAGTTATACCGGAAATACTCATGAATACGCTTTTCGCAGCCGAACGTCATAGCGATCAACGCGGTCCGTATCCACATGCCGTTGCGCATTTGCCGCCAATACATGGCGCGGGGGTCGCTGTCCACCTCCGTTGCGATCTCATCCCTCCGCGGCAGCGGGTGCATGATAATCGAGCGCGGCGGCAGCAGCTTCAGCTCCTGGACTCCGAACTTGAAGCGGCTGGTGTCGATGCGGGCGCTCTCCCCTTGAGTCGTGTCCCACTCGTCCTGGATGCGCGTCATGTAGACCGCATCCGCCTTGGGTATCGACGCGTGAAAATCATCCGTCAGCTCATAAGCGACGTTCTTCTCCTTCAGCATCCCGGTCACGTCCGCCCCGACCTGAAGCGGCCCCGGCGCCACGAAGATCTGACGGATGTTCGGATAGTTCGTGAGCAGATACGAAAGCGACCTCACCGTCCGCCCGCGCAGCAGGTCACCGCAGAAAAGCACCGTGCGGTCGCGGAGCCCGCCCGCGCGCTCGAAGCTGCGCAGCAGCGTGTAAACGTCCAGCAGCGCCTGCGTCGGGTGCTGGTCCTGGCCGGAGCCCGCATTGATGATCGGAATCGGCCGCTCGGAGTTCGAGAGCACCCAGGCCATGTGCTCCGCCAGGCCCTTCTCCGGCGTGCGCATGATGATCAGGTCGAAATAGGAGCTGAAGGTGCGCACCGAGTCTTCCCGCGACTCGCCCTTGAACTCGGACGAGATCGAGGTGTCGCGCACCTCGCCCGTCGAAACGCCCAGAATCTGGCACGCGGAGACGAACGAAAGAAACGTGCGCGAGCTGGGCTGCGAGAAATAGAGCATCGCCCGCTTGTGCGAGACCTGCGACCGCAGGAATTC
>CAYSXF010000860.1:0-2561 GCA_964434815.1 uncultured Lentisphaeraceae bacterium | reverse complement strand
TCATAGCCCTCTCCTCCGAAAACTTTTCGGTGTCATGAATTGTGAGGCAACGCGAAGAAAAACGCGGCTGAAAACAACGCTTGCCTTCTCATGTGCCGATTTGTCATACTCTCAACATACACTCCAATAAGGAATGCCACTTGGGTGGCGTTTGCGTGGAGCTGAAAACTAATCGGAGGCCCCGCCGTGAGGCCTGCCACTGAAAACGGAATGATTTACCATGAGTGAAATACCTGTGTCAAACGTCCGGAATTTCGTGATTCTCGGACATAGCGGAAGCGGAAAGACAACCCTCACCGATGCTGTAGCCTTCAAGCTGGGCCTGAACGACCGGATGGGACTGGTCGCGAACGGCTCCAGCATCTCCGACACCACGGATGAGGAGAAAAACCGCAAGATAACCATTTTTTCCAGCAATTTTTCAGCTCCCTACAAATATGCCGACCAGGAATTTAAACTGGTTTTCACCGACGCGCCCGGTTTCATGGACTTTTACGGGCAGATCTTAGGGGCCGTTCGCGCGGCCGATTTCGCGCTGATCACGGTCGATGCCGTCTCCGGCGTGCAAGTGGGCACGCGCCGCGCGTGGAAAGCCTGCAAGGAAGGCGGCCTCTCCTCCACCTCTTTCGTGATCACCGGGCTCGACAAAGAGAATGCCAGCTTTGAAAAAGCGCTCGCCTCGATCCGCAACGCTTTCGGCGTTAACTGCGTGCCCGTCACCGCACCGCTCACCGCCGACACCATGGTCAACATCCTCATCGAGGAGAACTTGCCCGAACATCTGGCCGAGCTCCACAACAGTCTGGCGGAGACCGCGGCAGAAAGCGACGATGCCCTCATGGAGAAATTCTTCGCGCAGGGCACGCTCTCGCCCGAGGAGATCAGCGCCGGACTGAAAGACGGCATCCGCTCTGGCTCAGTTCACCCGATCTACTCCGTGCTGCCTCTCAAAGGCATCGGCATCACCGAGATGCTCGACAGCATGTGCCGCATCCTGCCCTGTCCGGGGAGCCGCGTTTTCAAGAACACCGAAGGCTCGGAAATCGCCGCCGACCCGAACGGGCCGTTCGTGGCGCAGGTCTGGCGCACGGCCATCGACACGTTCCTCGGCCAGCTCAATTACGTGCGCATCATCTCCGGCACGCTCACGCCCGGCATGACGGTTCAAAACAACACGACCGACACCAAAGAAACCGTCTCGGCCATGTTGCAGGTCATCGGCAAGAAGCAGACGCCCGTGGCCAAAGCCGGCCCCGGCGACATCGTGGCGCTGCCCAAGCTCAAGAACACGAAGACCGGCAACACGCTGGCCGCCCTCGGCAATGCCACCAAGATGCCTGCGATCGAGTTTCCCCAGCCGGTCATGTATATGGCGCTCGCCGCCAGGACACAGGCCGATGACGACAAGCTCAGCAACGCGATCCACAAGCTGCTCGACGGTGACCCCACCCTCCACTACGAGAAGCAGGTGGAGACCAAGCAGATCATCCTCAAGGGCCTCGGCGACGTGCACATCGATGTCGCCGTTAACCTGATGAAGTCGCAGTCGAACGTCAGCGTCGACCTCTCCACTCCGAAAGTGCCCTACCGCGAAACCGTCACAGCCCTTGGCGACGGACATTACCGCCACAAGAAACAGTCGGGCGGACGCGGCCAGTTCGGCGAAGTCTACCTGCGCGTTTCTCCCCGCCGCCCGGATGAGGAGGGCGACTGGTTCCTCGACAAAACCGTCGGCGGCTCTATCCCCGGCAACTTTATGCCCGCCGTCCACAAGGGCGTCATCGAGGGCATGTTGGCCGGATCCGTGGCTGGCTATCCCGTGCAGAACATCAAGGTTGAGATTTACGACGGCTCCTACCACGACGTGGACTCGTCGGAAATCGCCTTTAAGATCGCTGGGTCGCGCGCCCTGCGCGAAGGCATGTCGAAAGCCCGCCCCGTGTTGCTTGAGCCGATCATGCGCCTCAAAATCACGATCCCTGAAATTTTCATGGGGTCTATCAGTGGCGATATGCCCCATAAGCGCGGACGCGTGCTGGGCATGGAGGCCGAGGAGGGTATCCAGGTGATCGCCGCCGAAGCCCCTCTCGCCGAACTCTTCAAGTACTCTGCGGAGTTGCGCTCCATCACAGGCGGCCAGGGCTCCTTCACCATGGACTTCGACCGCTATGATATCGTGCCCTCAAACGTGGCGCAGAAAATCATCGCCGAAGCGGCCAAGCACCGCACCCATGAGGAAGAGGAATAGGAAGCGGTCAGCAACGCGTCGTGTGGGGCATCCTTTGCGGGTGCCCCTTTTCTTTTCACACGCCCGCGTGCACCAGATACAGCCAGTTCAACACAGCCAGCACGAGAATAACCGCACCAAAAAGGCACCACTCTTTTTCGGTAAGAGTGACGCTCACGACGCGGCGCCGCACGAAAAGAAAAAAGCAATAGACGGCGAATCCTGCGCACGCCGCCCCGCTGCCGATCACCGCAAGTGGCTGCAGCCGCAGCGCACCTGCCGGGTCGCCCGCAAGCAAGGCCGCCGCCGCGCGCGTGGCGCCGCAGGTGAGGCA
>CAYSXF010000859.1:0-2564 GCA_964434815.1 uncultured Lentisphaeraceae bacterium | reverse complement strand
TACACCTCTCTATTCGTCGGCAGCGTCAGATGTGTATAAGAGACAGGCTGGTGCCCTGTCGAACCCGGTGACTTTCGTGCAGAGCGGCGGACGTGCGGCGGGACAGGATTTCCGCGGCGGCCCGCCGCCCGGAGGCATGCCGGACCATTTCCGTCCGCAGCAGGGAGGCCCGGGTTCCGCAGGTGGCAGGCGCATGGGCCCGCCCGACATGCGGATGCTGCCGCAGGGACTGGCGATTGCGCTGTTTGGCATCGTGGCGGCGGGCGCATTGATACTGCCGTGGCGAAAACGACGCGACCTGCCGGCTGCGGATAGGGCCGCCGCGTTCGGGTGTGCGACCACGCTGCTCCTCCTCACGGGGCCCTGGATACGGGGCGACATGGACATGCGCCTGCAGCTCATCGCCATGATCCCCGCCGCGTTCGCCGTTGCTTTCGGATTGGCGCATCTGCCGGGACGCTGGCCTGCGCCTGTGTGCGCGGCCGCCATTCTTGCGCTGATGGCGCGGACGACCGGGCCGCTGCTCGCGCACGGGGGACGGACCATCATCAGCGTGGAAGCGTTCGACGAGCTTCGCACCCTTGCGCCTCTCGTAGCCAAGCCTGACCGCACGCTAGTCGTGGCGCGCCACGGACTGGAGTGGTGGACCGCTTGGACGCTGCACACGCATGTGGCCCAGCCCCGCGCCGTGCGAGCCGCAGACTGGTCGAAATATGACACGGTTCTGTTCATCCGCGAGAAAGGCGACGGGCGCGGCCCCGGCATGCGTGAACCCGGCGTCGGACCGGCGGGCGATTTCCGGGGCGGACCCCCGCCCGGCTTCGGCGGGCCCGGCGGTGCTGGCGGTCCGGGAAGTATGCCGCCGATGATGGGTGCCGAGATTCCTGACGATGCCGAAATCCTGCACGATGGCACGCATTTCCGGCTGGCCCGCGTGCGCGAGTCGCCCGCATTCACGGAGCAGAGCGCAGAGGCGTCGCGTCCTCAGCCACGCCAGTGATGCGGCGTTCCTCTAAGATCCCCGCTTGCGGATCAGGATGTCGCCTCGGCTGCCGAACCAGCCTTGCCCCTTGGCGGCGATCTTGAGCCACGGCCGCTGGCCAGCGGGAAGCGACGGAACGGCAAGTTCAAGTTTCGAGGCATTAGCGGGCAGCGCGGCTTTCGCCAGCTCCTTGTTTCCGACCATCAGAACAACGTCCCGCACGGTGATGTTCTCGCCGTCCGTTCGCTTGAACTCGACCTCGTATATGCCTTTATCATGGATCGCGCCGCTGACATCCAGTCGCCAGTCGGCATAATAGAAGCGCAGGTGCTCGGGCTTCCATTTCGGCTCGCTCAGCGTCACCGGCTTTGTGATGTTGTCGATGTAGTTGCGCGCGAGTGTCGCCATGTCGGTCTTGGCGTCGACTTGGATGATCTGCTGCAGCACCTTGAGCGCCTCGTCCAACTTCTCCTGCGACTGCAGCACGTAGAAGCGCAGGCCGAGCAGGTGCTGGCGCAGCAAGACGCTGTTGCGGGGATCTTTCAGCTCTTTGTCCACCAGCGCCAGCGCCTCGGCGTATTTCTTCTTCTCGACCAGCGGCCAGAGCTCACGCTCCGCCAGTTCGTCGGGATTGAAGGTGAGCCGACGCTGCGTGCCCGCGACATCTTGCGGATCGGCCTTCTTGAGGTCGTCCAGCAGCGCGCGGTGGCTGTGCCGCCCGTGCTTCAGCGCGATCTCGCCCAGAGACTCGAGCGCGGCCGCGAGATGCTTGCCCCGCTCCGGTCCCGTCGCCTTGGCCGCGAGAGCAAGCGCCGCGTCGCGCCTCGCCTTCACCGCCCTCGCCTGCCTGACCGCCGCGATCAGCCAGTCCACGCCGCCCTGCGGCGCGTCGAGCGCCAGATAGCAGCGGCCCTCCGCATCGAGCAGCACGACGCCCGGATAATTGCGGATCGCGACTTCGAAGTTCCTGTTCTTCTTGGCCGCGGCCTTCTGCTCCGCCGTGGCTTGATCCGGGTGATCGATCTCCAGCCAGAGGAAATCCTTGCCGAGCGCCTGCTCTAGCATGGCCGACTGGATCGCGCTCTTCTTGTAGGCTCGCGCGGCGTACGACCAGTCGCTGCCGTTTACGAAGACGAACAGATCGCAGCGGCTCTCCCTGCTGTGCTTCGCCGCCTCCTCATAGTTCGGCTCCCAAACGATTTCGGCGCCGGCCCTCAGAGCTGCGAAAACAAGAGGCCAAAGCAAAGGGCGAAATCGCTTCACGGCGCCACCTCCCCGTAGACGCAGATGTTGCGCAGGTGGAACGCTTCGCTCGGCACGGTCGCATTCTCAACTTTAACCCAGCGCGCGCTGATGTTCCTGCCGCTCAAATCGACCTTCCACTGCTGCCCGAAAGCGTCGGTGTTCGCGATCGGCGTCCACGTCTTCTCGTCGTTGCTGATGAACACCCGCAGCGCCTTGCAGCGGCCCTGGTTGCTCGTCCGGTTCACGATCGCCAGCCCGGTCAGCTTGCAGCGCTCGCGAAGCTGCACTACCACCCAGCGGCTCGCATCCTTGCTGTCCTTCGCCGCCTGACAGTGGA
>CAYSXF010000858.1:0-2569 GCA_964434815.1 uncultured Lentisphaeraceae bacterium | reverse complement strand
ACACCTCTCTATTCGTCGGCAGCGTCAGATGTGTATAAGAGACAGGATGTCGCCTCCGTTTAGCTCAATCGTGTTGGGAAGCGTCCGCCCTGCGGCGTCCGTGAACGCGCTTTGCATATCCGTTATCGCCAGAGTCATCTTGGCGGGCGTTGCATGCAGGTAGTCGGCGGCGTAGATCTTTCCGGTGACTTGAGCCGATGTCGAAAAATCGCCCGAGCCATCCATGACCAAGGAAAACCCGGTGATGGCCGTCGAGGTGATGGGGCTCACGCCCATGTTGCCCGTGATGTCGGACGTCGGCACCGTGCTGATGCCCGTTTCAGCCAGGATCACGAAATCGTTGGCCGTTCCGAGAGCCACCGGAAGTTCTGGGAAACCGCCTTTGGCGGTAGTGGCTAACAGCGCTGTCGCCATTAAGGTAATCGCTAAAGCATTATTTGTTTTCATCGTCTTACTCCCTTTTCCTCATCGCATGTGTGTTCATTTTTCGATTCCTTTTGGCACGCCAAGCCATGGAGGCGCGCTTTATGAAGTGAACTGTAGCCGTTCGGCGTGGCGATAAATATAAGGTGTAACCCTTATTCGGGCTCGCGGTGCCGGAGGCGTTTTCTCAACAAACGCTACAGGGTACCACTCCATGGCATCGAGTTAGGCCAGTGTCCAGGAAACCGACGACGTCTTGAAAAGGCGGGCGAGGACGCTAAAGAATAAAAGCGAGGACATTCAGAAGCAGACGAGGCTTCACGGCGCAGATCGCGGGTGAGAGCCGAACGACCTCTGGATGTTTCGGCCATAACCTCGGGTCGTGCGCGCTCCGTAGGTCGCTTGTGTAAGCCACGTGCGCATGCCGCCTCATGCGGAGAATGTACACAAAGTGATGGCTGGTTTACAAGACGCGCCAAACTGGAGCGTGACATACTATCAAACATAGTACAAATGAGTTTTGGGAGTATAAAAGGGAGGCCTATGATGAAAGCACGTTTGCCCGATGCCAAACAAAAAGGGACTGGCGGACCTTTGAACCGCCGTCAGTTTCTTAAGCGGGCTGCCGCGGCCAGCGGCGCCGTTGCCGTTCCCTTCATTATTCCCGCCTCGGCGTTGGGGCGCGGCGGGGCCGTGGCTCCGAGCGAGCGGATCATCCTGGGGGGAATCGGAATCGGACGTCGCGGCTCTCACGATCTGCGCTGGGTGATCGGCGAGGCCGATGTCCAGTTTGTCGCGACCTGCGACGTGTGGAAGGAGCGGCGCGAGGCGGTCAAAAAAACGGTCGACGGAAAATATGGAAACACGGACTGCGTCCTGTACAGGGACATCCGGCAGTTTCTAGCTGAGCGCACGGACATCGATGCCCTGCTGATCACCACCGGCGACCGCTGGCATGCGCTGGCCTCTGTGATGGCGATGCGCGCGGGCAAGGATGTCTATTCGGAGAAACCTTCGTCGATGACCATCGCGGAAGGACAGGCGGTGGTGCAGACGGCGCAGCGTTACGGACGCGTCTACCAGACCGGAACGCAGCGCTTGAGCGAAACGAATTTCACGGTGGCCAACGAGCTGCTGCGGCTCGGACGCCTGGGCCAGGTGCATACGGTGCGCGCGCATATTTCCGGCGGCAACGCGGTCATGAACCGCGCGTGGCTGCCGGGCGAGCCCGAGCCGGTGCGCGACGAGCTGGACTGGGACGCGTGGCTGGGCCCGTGTCCCTGGCGGCCCTATAACCCGGCCTATGTGCAGGGCGGGTGGCGGAACCAGTATGATTTCCATACGAGCTGTATCGGCGAGTGGGGCGCGCACACGTTCGCGCAGTGTCAGGTGGCGCTTGGCCTGGGCGACACGTCTGCCGTCTCCTACGAGTACGTGAACAACACGAGCGGCGACGGCATGGTCACGCGTTTCGCCAACGGCGTGAAAATGGTGCTGCAGCAGGGCGGCTGGCATGGCTCGTGCGGCGTGCGCTACGAGGGGACCGAAGGCTGGGTCGCCTGCGCCGACGGCTATTCGCGCCCGGAGGTTTCCAGCCCCGCGCTGCTGGCCGACTACGCGAAGGTGGTGCAGGACTATGTCACCCGCACCGGCCGCGCGCAAAACCACATGCGCAATTTCCTCGACTGCGTGAGGTCGCGCCAGCAAACCATCGCCAACCCGGTGATGATGCACCGTTCGATGAGCACCGTGCACGCCGCCAACATCGCGATGTGGCTGCAGCGCAACATGACCTACGACCCGGCGAAAGAGGAGTTCGTCAATGATTCAGAGGCGAACCGGTTGCGCTCGCGCGCGATGCGCGAAACGTGGCAGATCTAAGGAAGAGCGAATTCAGGAGTCAGAATTCAGGAGTCATATCGATAAGACGGACACTTGACCTTACGAGTCAGAAAACCTAAGACGGAAAGTCATCGATGAAACCTTACGCTTGTTATTTAATGTTCTCCGCTGCTCTAGTTGCCGCGCCGGGCGCGTTCGCGCAGTCGCCGGAGGCCCCGCTGATCGCCGTGCTGAGGTCCGACGCGCCGCAGCAGAAAAAAGGCGAGGCGTGTATCGACCTCGCTAAGCTCGGCACAAAGGAAGC
>CAYSXF010000857.1:0-2570 GCA_964434815.1 uncultured Lentisphaeraceae bacterium | reverse complement strand
GGCTCGGAGATGTGTATAAGAGACAGACCGCCTTCAGCCGAGCTGTTGCAGCAGGGTTTCGTGCGGCCCTACGCGATGTTCAGTTTGCAGGAAGACGTCGCCTGCGTGGCCGAGAACCTGATTGGCGACACGGAGGATTTCTCGAAAGGAGTGGGGCGGTTTGGACGCGTCGACCGCAAGGCACGGGTGCTGGTTGCGCTGTATCAGGCGGTCGACCCCGTGATGACGGTGTCCTATTTCCGGCTGCAGCAGGCCGTCGCGGAGCGAAAAGCCGAGGCGGCGACCGAAAGTGTCGCCGATGAGCGCGGTCGCCCGATCCTGGTGTCGGCGCAGACGGAGCGGGGTGCGTTTTTGGGCAATTTCAAGGAGGGCGACTGCGTGACGCTGTATTATCGCGACGGCGATAAGCCGCGCAGCAAGGCGACGCTGACCTTTGCGCCGGAAAGCCCGAAGAACATCGCGCTGTGCCGCCGAAGAAAAGCGCGGTCCGAGCCTGAGCTGACTGTTCTGGCTGCGGTGCCGAGTCTGACGCATGAGGTGCCGTTCAAATACACGTTTAGCGAGGCGTGTGCAGCCGTGCTCAAAATGGACGGCGAGACGTCTGACGGTGTGGACAAAGTCAAGTTTGAGTTTCAGGTTGACCGCAGCGGCCGACGCTGATGACGGGGGATTTATGAGACGTTTTGGATGGAACAATCGAGGCGCTTTTACAGGTGTCCGGTGCGTTTTTCTGTGCGCCTTTGCGGCGTTGCTGGCTGGCTGCGTGACTCCACGGAGGCAGACAGATACGGAATATGTGTGGCGTACGCTGGTCGGACAGCCGGGAGGGCTCGGCAATGTCGACGGGGTCGGGCAAGCGGCCCGCTTCTGCCAGCCGTGCGGCGTGGCGTTCGATGCGGCTGGCAATGTGTATGTGTCGGATTACTACAACTACGCCGTCCGCAAGGTTGCTCCGGATGGGACAGTGACGACGTTGGCCGGGTGCGTCGGCGAGCCCGGTGGCAATGACGGCGCAGGCAATTCGGCCCGCTTCGACAGGCCTCTCGGTCTGGCGGTCGATGCGTCGGGCAACCTCTATGTGGCGGACAGCGGCAACTGCGTGATCCGAAAAGTCACGCCGGATGGCGTCGTGAGCACCTTGGCTGGAAGCGCAGGCAATGCGGGCAGCGCGGACGGCACGGGGCGCGAGGCGCGGTTCAGGACGCCGAGCGATGTGGCGTTGGACAGCGCTGGCAACGTGTACGTGGCGGACACGTACAACCACACGATCCGCAAGGTGACACCCGCAGGCAGCGTGACGACGCTGGCGGGCAAAGTGGAAATGAAGAGCGGACAGCCGGTCGGCGGCTTTGCTGACGGCAAGGCTGGTGCGGCGAGGTTCCGTGCTCCGCGGGCCGTGGCTGTCGACGGCGCAGGCAACGTCTATGTGGCGGATACCGATAACGCGCTCCTGCGGAAGATCACGCCTGCTGGCATTGTCAAGACAATGGCAGGAAGCGCGGGGAACACAGGGTATGTCAACGGTACGAACAGTGCCGCGCGGTTCAGCAATCCGCAGGGCTTGGCGGTCGATGCCGCAGGCAACGTTTTCATCGCGGACACGGGGAACCAGGTCATTCGCAAAATGACGGCTTCAGGAACGGTGTCTACGGTGACCAACGGCCTGGCGAGGTTTGCTTCGCCGCGGGCTGTGGCTATAGATCGCGCAGGCAATCTGGTTGTGGCGGACAACGACAGTCAGACCATCAGCAAAATCGCGGCGAAAGGCGGGTTGGCCGTGCTGGCGGGCAGCGTGAGCAATCACGGGAGCGCGGATGGCAAGGGCGCCGCCGCCCGCTTCAACCGGCCCTGCGGGCTGACGGTTGACAGGAACAAAAATCTGTACGTTGCGGACAATTTCAACAACACGATCCGGAAAGTGACGCCTGACGGCGTGGTGACGACCTTGGCGGGACGCGCGTGGTCCATGGGCGTCACAGACGGGAAAAGCGACGCGGCGCGGTTCTTCTGGCCTGCAGGCGTGGCGGCGGATAATTTGGGAACCTTATATGTGGCGGACGCCGGTAACCATACGATCCGCAAAGTGACGGCTGAAGGCCTGGTGACGACGCTGGCGGGCTGCGCGGGCACCAACGGGTTCGCGGACGGTGTCGGAGGCAAGGTCCGGTTCTTTAGTCCCACCGATGTGGCTCTCGACGGTGCAGGCAATCTCTACATCGCGGATCGCGGCAATCACGTGGTACGGAAGATGACGCAAACGGGCGAAGTGACAACCCTGGCCGGCGGCGCGGGAATAGCCGGGCGCGCCGACGGCAGGGGCAGCGCGGCGCGGTTCAACGCTCCTTCGGGTGTCGCCGTGGACGACGTCGGCAATGTGTACGTGGCAGACACCGGCAACCACACGATCCGCAAAGTCATGCCGGGTGGCGAGGTGACAACGCTGGTGGGCTGCGCGGGTATCAGGGGCAGCGCGGACGGACGGGGTGTGCTGGCCCGGTTCAACGGCCCCTCCGGCGTGAGGACGGATCATGCGGGCAACGTCTTCGTCACGGATCGCGACAACCATATGA
>CAYSXF010000856.1:0-2571 GCA_964434815.1 uncultured Lentisphaeraceae bacterium | reverse complement strand
CTTCCGTCAGGCCGGGCTGGATTACGTCAACGGCAAAGGGCCGGGCTGGTTCCACATCAGCGACTACAGCCTCGGAAATATCCTGAACTGGGGCGCACATATTCTCGATATCACGCAGTGGGCGCTGAACAGGGAACGCGGCGGGCCTGTCGAGGTCAATGGCCGCGGTGTGTTTCCTGCGAAAGGCGGTCTGAGGGATGTCGTGCGGACCTGGGAGGTCAAATACCGCTATGCCGACGGGGTCGAGGTGATCTACACCGACGGGTCGCCCTCCGTACGGGTCGAGGGCTCCGAAGGGTGGATAGAATACACGTGGTTCACGGACAATAGTTTTAAGGCAAGCAAGCCTTCGCTATTGAAGTGGAAGCCCGGGCCCAACGACATTACTCTGCCCTGTATCGGCGAGAAAGAGGATTTCGTGAGTTGCGTCCGCAGCCGCAAGGAGACGCTCATCCCGGCGGAGATCGGCCACCGGACCGCGACGATGTGCCAGATCGCCGACATCGCGATTAAGGTCGGGAGGCGGTTGCGCTGGGATACGGCCTCCGAGGCCTTCGTGGGCGACGAAGCGGCAAACGCGTACCTCACTCGCAGCTACCGCGCACCATGGGGTTTGACGATTTAAACTCTGCAGGGGCATACGTTCAGGGGAACGCTCAGTTCAAGATAATCAGGTAATAAATCACCAATGACTGGAAAAAGCAAAAAACAAATGAACATACTCACCTTCACCGCCCTGCTGCTGGCACCGCTAGTTTCGATCCAGGCCTCGGAAAGCGTGACCATCGATCTTGCCAAGCGCACTTGGCAGGGCATTCCTGGGATCGAACGCACCGCTAAAGGCCGCGTGTTTGCCTCATGGTTCACGGGCGGACCGAAAGAGCCGTCGCCCGACAACACGGTCGTGCTTTCACACAGCGATGACGGCGGGAAGACCTTCAGTGCGCCTGAGGCGATAGGCTTGCCGACAAGCGATGGCACGCGCTGTTTTGATCCCACCCTGTGGATCGATCCGAAGGGGCGGCTCTGGTATGTCTTCAATCGCGGCAACAAAGACATCCCGAAGCACGATGTCTGGGCGCGCATCTGCGATGACCCCGATGCCACGCCGCCGGTGTGGGGCGCAGAGTTCCGCGTCGGCTACGATGTTCCATTCGCCTTCCGCATGAACAAAATCACGGTGCTTTCCACGGGGGAGTGGCTCATGCCGGTGACGCTGGCGGAGAAACCCGTCCGCGAGTGGTGCACAGGCTACAATGACCAACAGACACCCACGCTCCACGGCGTGGGCATCTCCACGGACGAGGGCAAGACATGGACGCTCCACGGCGCGGTCAAGTCACGGCCTTGGGCACTGGAAAACATGATTGTCGAACTCAATGACGGCCGGCTCTGGATGCTCATCCGCACGAGCAGCGGCGTTCTTTGGCAAAGCCACTCCGCCGACAAAGGGCGCACGTGGAGCGAGGGCTCTGCGACTACTATCGCCAGCCCCGGTTCGCGCTTTTTCATCCGCCGACTCGTATCTGGCCATCTGCTGTTGGTGAACCATTTCAAGTTCAAAGGTCGCAGCCACCTCACCGCGCAGCTTTCTGCCGACGATGGCGCGACGTGGAATGACGGTCTGTTGCTCGATGAACGCGGCGGCGTTTCCTACCCCGACGGCGTGCAGGATAAGGACGGACTCATCTGGATCACCTATGACCGCGACCGCAACGGCGCGGGCGAGATCCTGCTCGCGAAGTTCCGCGAGGAAGACGTGGCGGCAGGCAAGAACGTCTCCGGTGCGGTGACGCTCAAGCAGGTGATCAACAAGCTCGACAAGCCAACCCTGCTCCCGCCCGGCTGGGACCCGAAGGCCGCAGCGGACAAGGCGCTTTCCAGCATGATCCAAGTCACCGGGCCAGAGGTAAAGGGCGCGCACGATGCGGACCTGACCATTGTCGGCGACCGGGCTTTCGTGGTCGCGATCGCCAATGATGTCAAGCCGGGGCACGGCGCAGGCAAGGATGAATACTGCACGTTGTCCGTCGTGAATCTGAAGAGCCTCCAAGTCGAGCGCCGTCTTCCGCTCGCCAAGTCCGCACAGGCGTTTGCCAACGTGACGCTGCCCGTCGGCGCCTGCTTTGTCCCGCGCATCCTCCAGCTCAGCGAGACCACGCTGCGCTGTTTCTTCGCGTGTGAGGATCAGAACGGAACGGGCGGACGTGAGGCGCAGATTTGGTATCGCGACTTCGACATCGCGTCGCTCACGTTCCAAGCAGACATCCATCGCATGAAGCTCAAGACCGCCGCGGGCACGTTTGACATGCAGCCGAAATATTTTCACGCTGACGCTGCACGGCAGGGCTTTCAGAAAAAGGCTATGGGCTACGGCCTCTACCTGATCGACTCGTTCAAGGTGTTCGACGTTAAGACCTATGCGGTCATCAACAACTTCCCCGGCGCGCAGAACGCGCTGGGGGTTCTCAACGACGCGCGCGACACGGTCGAGGTGCTCGGCCACTACAATGAACCGGCCGACCTGCGACTCACCGAGTCGGCCGTCAACCGGCTGCCCGACGGCGCCTG
>CAYSXF010000855.1:0-2571 GCA_964434815.1 uncultured Lentisphaeraceae bacterium | reverse complement strand
CTTCTTTGTGGACGACGCTGGCGACGTCTGGCGTGTGATCACCAAAATTGCCTCGGCAACAGCGTTCGACGAGGCGCAGGGTGCTGAGCACGCGGCGGAGTGCGGTGCCGTGCTGGGTCACTTTCACTGGCTGGTTTCGGACCTCGACACACACAAGATGATCGATCCGTTGCCGGGCTTCCACATCACTCCAGGATACCTCGCGAAGTATGACGCGACGCTCGACAATGTGCCTTTGGCGAAAGAGCGCCTGAACGCTTCGATGGAGGCTCGGCGCATGGCGATGTTTATCGAGGAGCGCCGCGGGTTCGCGTCCACCTTGCAGAAGGCTTTGGACACCGGCGAACTCAAGCTGCGGATGATGCACGGAGACCCGAAGGTCAACAATATCATGATCGACGACTACACGGGCAAAGGCACGGCGATGATCGATCTCGATACGGTGAGCCCGGGCTTGATCCATTACGACTTCGGCGACGCGCTGCGTTCGACCTGCAACCATGCGGGCGAGGACGAGCAGAACCTAAGCAAGGTCGTCTTCGATCTCGACCTCTGCGCGGCTTTCTGTAAAGGCTACATGGCGCATGCGCGTGATTTTCTGACCGATGCGGACAGGACGTACTTGTACGACTCGATCCGGCTGATCACCTTCGAGTTGGGCCTGCGCTTTTTCCAAGATTACCTCGCCGGCAGCGTGTACTTCAAGATCCGCCAGCCTGAGCAGAACCTCAACCGCGCACGCGTTCAATTCCGCCTCTGTGAGTCGATTGAGGCGCGCGAACGCATGATCCGCGACCTGCTGAAGGGGCTGTGAGCTCGTGTGGCATGGGCGGTCCGCCCATGAAGCTCTGGGGCAAGAGTCCGTACTACGGATGGTTCGCCCGCGCATGAGCGTTATCGCTTACAGCCCGGCGTTGACCTTGGTGTTGCCTTCCGCGACTTTCTTTTTCAGCTCTTCTTTGTAAGCGTGGAATCGCGCGCGCAGGCCGGCGTCCGCGGTGCCGAGAATCTGCACAGCGAGCAGCGCGGCGTTGACCGGGCCGGCGCTCCCGAGTGTGACCGTGGCCACCGGAATGCCTGCGGGCATCTGAAGGGTGGCATACAGCGCGTCGAGTCCGTTCAGCGCGCCGCCGGCCACGGGGATGCCGATGACGGGCAGCACCGTGTGGGCTGCCAGCACGCCGCCGAGATGCGCCGCGCCGCCGGCAGCTGCGATGATCACCTTCAGGCCGCGCGCCTCGGCGCTGCCTGCGTATTCGAACGCCAGATCCGGCGTGCGGTGCGCGGAGATGACGCGCACTTCAAACGCCACCTCGAACGATGTCAGGGTTTCGGCTGCCTTTTGAACGAGCGGCCAGTCCGAGTCGCTTCCCATCACGATGCCGACAAGAGGTTTGGACATAAGTGGTTCCTTGAACGTTGCGGGTTACAGGTTGTGGGCCGACCGGCCGGTCGCCCTTACGGTTAGCGGTTGAAGGCGCGATGGGCGATGTCGCTGCGGTAGTGAGCGCCCTCGAAACGTATTTTCGCCGCAGCCTCGTAGGCGCGCGCCACGGCGGTCTTCAGGTTAGAGCCCAACGCGGTGACAGCCAGAACGCGGCCGCCGGCTGTGACCACCTGGCCGTCTTTCAGCGCTGTTCCGGCGTGGAAAACCACGCTGTCTGGAATCTTTGCCGCGTCGCCGAGTCCGTAGATGGGCGTGCCCTTCTTATAGGAGCCCGGGTATCCGCCTGCTGCCATGACGACGGTGGCCGCCACCTCGGGACGCACTTGGATCAACGCGTCGCACAGCGTCCCATCGATGCAAGCCTGGAGCGCGGGAATCAGGTCGCCTGCGATGCGCGGCAGAACAGACTCAGTTTCGGGATCGCCGAAACGCGCGTTGAACTCCAACACGCTGATGCCGCGCTCGCTGATCATCAGGCCTGCGTAAAGCACGCCTTTGTAGACGATGCCGCGCTTCTTCAGCTCGCGCACGACCGGCAGGATAACGGTGTCCATGATGACCGGCAGCAGATCGGGAGTGACGACAGGCGCGGGCGAGTATGCGCCCATGCCGCCGGTGTTCGGCCCCTGATCGTCATCGAAAATGCGCTTGTGGTCTTGAGATGAGGGCAGTATCACGGCGTGCTCGCCGTCCACCAGTGCGAGGATCGACGCCTCTTCGCCTTCGAGAAACTCTTCGATCAGCACCTGCGCTCCGGCTTTTCCGAAGACCGCGTCCACCAGCATGGAGCGGATGGCGGCGACCGCCTCTTCGCGCGTCTGGGCAATGACCACGCCTTTGCCCGCCGCGAGGCCGTCGGCCTTGATAACCACGGGCAGCGAGAACTCCGAGAGGGCGGACACGGCGGCGTCTGCGCGGGTAAACGACTGCGAGCGCGCGGTCGGAACGCCTGCGGCAGACATGACTTCCTTTGAAAACAGCTTGCTGCCTTCCATCCGGGCTGCGGCTTGGCAGGGTCCGAAAACGCGCAGTCCGGCTGCGTTAAAAGAGTCGGTGATGCCGAGGCAAAGCGGAACTTCCGGCCCCACGACGGTCAGGTCGGGGCGGTGCTCTTTGGCCCATGC
>CAYSXF010000854.1:0-2581 GCA_964434815.1 uncultured Lentisphaeraceae bacterium | reverse complement strand
TGCAATATGCTGCCTGAAGGTTCTGGGGTAGGGAAGCCGCCTCGAGGCGTCCGCCGCGCGTTCGGGGAACGCGCCCTACCACAATGGCTGAAACAGGCGAAGGGCCATGTGCTGACGCCGTCGTCCGACTGCGTCGCGCCCGTGTGCGTCGTGCGCACGGAAGGGGACGTGACTGCTGCCGACGCGCTGCTGCGCGAGGATCGGAAGAGTTGCCGATTGACGTTCGAGAAGGGCGGCGCTAAGCCTGTCGCTGTGCTGGATTTCGGCAAGCAGAGCGTGGGCGGTTACGCGGTTTTCACAGTCACCGCAAAGACGGGTCAGCCTGTTGTGCGCTTGGCCTACGCGAATCACCCAGACGGACTCTCCGAAACCGGAGACTTCACGCGTGAGACGAGCGCTCGCTATCTCGGCCCGACCTTCGACTTGCCTGTGTTGCCGGGCAACATCAACCGCCACGAGACCTACACGATCCCGCGCACGGGCCGCTTTATCGCGCCGCTGCTCCAAGGTCAGGCGCGGTACATGCGCATACAACTCGACACGCCGGACACATCGGTGGACATCGACGCGGTGGCCATGGTGAACAGCGGCGTGTACGACCGTTCGCCGAACGACGGCTATTTCCTGTGCAGCGACGAGCGAATCAACCGCCTCTGGTACATCAGCACATGGACGCTGCAGATCGCCTCGTTCCCGAACCACGACGCGTGGAAGACTGTCGACGGCTGGCTGCTGCCGCGCAAGCTGGAACAGGCTGACGATGTCGGTTTGAGTGTCGCGGGTGCCGAGTGGGGCGACGTGACGGTCGAGGCGGTGTTCGAGCTGCGGGCGAATCCGCAGTATGTCTCGGCGGCGGGCGTCGCTTTCCGCGCTCAGGATGTTCGCAATGCCTATCTGGCTGAGGTCGCGCTCGACGGCACGTTCCGCCTGATCCTGCGCCGGAACGGCAAAGACGCGGTGATCAGCCAGAAGCGGCTCGCCGCGCCGCTGACCGACGGCGTGCGGTACAACCTGAAGATCGAGGCGCGCGGGCCGGTGCTGACCACGCGGCTGGACGGCGCGGTGATCGATGAGACGCGCGACGAGGCGTTCGCGACGGGGCGCGTGGGCTTCTACGCGCCGAAGGAGAAGTGGCCGCTGTTCGATTTCATCCGTGTCAATGATGCCGCAGGAAAGGCGCTCCTTTCTGACGACTTCTCTGGCGATCTGTCGAAGTGGCAGTTCGCGCGAACCCTCTCGTACGTTGCAGACGGTGCCAAACGCGACCGGTTGATCTGGTCCGGCGACCTTTATTTCGGTCAGCGCAGCGCCTACTACGCGTTCGCGACTCCGACCTATCTGCGCGACTCGCTCAAGATGCTGGCGTTCAACCAGACGCCGGAGGGGTACGTACACGCCTCGCCTTACCCCGAGCGCAGCGTGCCGCCTGCGTTGGGCGAGTACGGGCCGTTCCCCTCTGACGAGTTCGCGGCGTGGCTGGTGCCGGTCGCGTGGGAGCACCTGCTCTACACGGACGACACCGCGACGCTGCGGGAGATCTGGCCCGCGATCAAGCGGCTGCTCGACTATTTGGACGCGCACATCGGCGCAAACGGATTGTATGTGCAGCGCGTCGAGACCTCGAAGCACGCGGGCAACCTCAACCCGGGCGACGTCCGCACGCGAGCCTACATGAATATTCTTATGTGGGGTGTGTATGCGGATGCCGCCTTGATCGCAGACCGGCTGGATATGGCCGATGCTCGCGCTGACGCGCAGAAGAAAGCTGCCGCCATCAAGCGGGCTTTGTATGGGAGTCTGTGGGACGAGGCGAACGGTTGTTTCAAAGAGGCGCTGGAGACGCCGCGCTTCGGGCCTGAAGCCAACGCGCTGGCGCTTTCGATGGGCCTCGTGACGCAGGCGCAGGCGTTGCGCATCGCTCCTCAGTTTAAGAAGATCGGGCACGGCAAGTTCCAGAGTCTGGCGAGCCGGGGCAAGTTCGAGTACGGCTTTGCGCAGTCGGGCCTGCAGGCGATTTTCGACCACAACTGGCTGAAGCTTCTCGACGACGGATGGAAGGGCGCGGCCACGACTACGGAGTGCATGGGGATGATGACGAAAGGGTGGGGCGACGAGTCGCATCCCGACACGGCGATCGCGGATCACTTCAGCGCGTACCTGCTGGGCGTGAAGCCGACGGCGCCGGGGTACAAGACCTTCAGCGTGCGGCCGCAGTCGACGCGCGAAGTGCGCTGGGCCAAAGGCGTGGTGCCGACGCCGCACGGTTCGATTATGGCGTCATGGGAGCTGACGGGCGATGTGTTCAAGTTGGAGCTGACGGTGCCGAAGGGGACGTGCGCAGACATCTTGTTGCCGAAAGGCGGACGTGTGACCGTGAACGGCAATGAGGGGACGTGTTCGGGGCTGAAGGCGGGCGCGTATCAGATCGAGGTGCGCGGTCTTCCTGCGGATGCGTGGGCTGATCTGACGGATCGGCAGGCGGTGTCGGAGAAAGAGCTGAAGCCCGTGCCCACGGCGTCCAGCTCGCACGAGGCGGGCGGGTGGGGGTTGGAGAAGGGAGTGTGGGTGCGGGTGGCGTACA
>CAYSXF010000853.1:0-2591 GCA_964434815.1 uncultured Lentisphaeraceae bacterium | reverse complement strand
ATTTCTGCCTGTCTCGTGGGCTCGGAGATGTGTATAAGAGACAGATCCAGCGCAGCATCGCCTCGCGCCTGCCCTCGTTGCTTGATGCCAGTCGACGATACGTCTGCAGGCACTGCTGGCGCCGTGACTCGGCACTTTTGGCAGTCCACCAGCGCGTGGTCGTTGAGTCGTCGTACTGGGCCATAGGTATTTACTCGTAGACGACGCCCCTGATGTTCGACCAGGGGATAAAGATTTTCCGCTTTGTACCCTCTACCGAGACGCCCGCCGTCTTGGTGTTGGGCTCAATAACTGCCTTCAAACGGCAGCGAACCCCGTCATGCTTGAAGTGGCTTGTCGAGGTTGTCACGTCCGCGCAGGGGTCGCTCACCGCGTTGTCCTGCATTGTCTGTATTGCGATGATCTTCATGCCCAAACCCGCATCCAATCCTGACGCATCCCATTTGGCAGCGCACGCGTCTTATGCGTTGCCGTTGTGTACTGTCCCAAGTCACCAAGCAGTGCCTTGGCCACGCCCGTCTCAGGGCCTCGCCATGGCGTCCGCACCCAAACGTAATGAAGCACAGACCCCTCAGTGCATGCCCAGCCAACCACTGGAGCGTCCGCGTCGTCTCCACCCGAATCCCACACAGCAACCGTGAGCGCCACCGAGTCTCGGCCAAGGATGTTCTTGATGAGCATGTCCTGGAATCGCGAATAACTGAGGCCTGCGTGCTTCATCCCTTCAGCGAAGTAGCTGCCTCGATAGCTGTTCACCCACGAGTCGTAGACTAGCGGCAGGTCCTCAGCGCACCCCTTGCGGATGATCATCAGCTGCCGCGCTTCCGGCGCAACGCTGTACGCGCCAGCGCCGCCATCTCCCGCGCCATCTCCGCGGCATGTTCAGGCGCCAAGATAATACCCGCCATGCCGACCTCGATCAGCACGCAGTTATCCGGCGTGATCTTTAGCTCGACTCCGCGCGGACCCTCTCCGCTGTCCCAATGAGGCAGCGGAGGAATGCCAATGCCCGAGGGCATCAGCCTCCCTTGTTGTCCGTGTTGAGCAGATGCGACAAGTCGCCCGGATTGTACTTGCTGATGGCAGCCTTCTTCGCACTCGCGTCCGTGGGCTGAATCACTCCGGGCTTTGAGCCCTTCGCGACTACGCCTTCGGCGACAATGCCTCCGTCGGGGCGCTTCGGCGTTCCGCCGCCGCCGCCTACCGGGGCGCTGGTCATCGGGGTTTTGATGCTGCCGACCAGTCCAGTGTCTACTTTTGCCATGGCTGAAGCATACACCCGAATCAGATGCGATGCATCTGCAGAGATATGTCGGCAGTCAGCGCTGCCACCATTCGTCTGCCTCTGCCCGCCCAATGCGCTCGTCACGCATCCGCTCCAGCCGCTCCTGCTGATAGGCCGCCACGTCTTCAGGCTTGCGCGGAGGCTCGCTGAACGGCTCGCCTTCCGTCTTGTGGTTCTCGCCCCACCAGCACGCCAGCGCCAGCGCCAGTACAAGGTCGTCGTGGTCGCTGTCGCGCCAAGCCTCCATGGTGTCTTTGCCTGCCTTGGTTTTCTTGGCGCGGAAGGCCTGCAGCTCAGAGACGATTTGATGATGCATCGTCAGCGCTTTGGGGATGGTGAGCCGCCCCTGCGCCAAAACATTGTTAACATGCACAACCAAACTGCCCTTCGGCACGTGGTAGTAGCCCATCGCGTCGACCGTCTCGTTGTTGCCGCCCGTAATCAACACAGGAATCAGCGGCACCTCTTTGTCGCTTAGCATGTCGACGACAGGCCGCCCGACTCCGGTGGCGTCCACCACGAGCTCGCAGTCGTCGCGCAGCGAAGCCACGCGCTTGGCAACGTAGTCTACGATAGCCGAATAGCTCGTATGCAAAGGCAGCCGCTCAGCCGCCACCACCCGGTATTTGTCCTCGTACTGCGGGCGCAAGAAGCGATGGCCGCGCTCCCATTGTTCTACGTGCCCAACCACCTCCGGCCTGCGCTCGAGCGCGACTATCGCCGTGTAGTCAGCCGCCTGCCCTAGATCGAGCCCAAGGATATAACGCGTCACACTCACCACAGCACCTCGCCATCGTCGACCAGCGCAGACTGGATGTCGGCCGCCGCGAAATACGCTTCGACCGTCTCAACGAACTCGCAACAGTATTCCTGCCGGAACAGCCAAGCAGGCAGGCTGCGCCGCTCCCGCTCGAGGTCATCTGCTTTGATGCGCGGGCACTGGTCCGCGGTGATGCTATGGCGCTCCCACTCCGCGGAACCCCATGCCCCGTAGAAGAACCCGCGCTTGCCATTCGGAGTGCTCAAAAGCACCAACCGTCCGCCGCTGACGATGAGCATCGGGCGGACGGCCGCATAAACTGCATCCGACTCAAAAAACGCGGCCTCATCGCCTATCACTAGGTCGGGCGTATAGCCTCTTATGGTGTCCGCCGAGCTCGGTAGGGCCAGAATGCGCGAGCCGTTGCCTAGTTTCAAACTCCGCGCGTTATCCTCGGTGCGCCGCGGCGCGTTTGGCACGCGCTCCAGATAGTCAATTACCTTCCGGAACAACTCGCCGCTCTGCCGGTCTGACGGGCTCACCAGG
>CAYSXF010000852.1:0-2592 GCA_964434815.1 uncultured Lentisphaeraceae bacterium | reverse complement strand
GTCATAGGTTATGCGTGGCAGTCGGCTGCGCAGACGATCTGCTGGGATTTCGGGTCCGGCTCCGCATCGAATGCCACGCCAGCATCGAGTTGCGCAGCGAATGTGTCGGCCAGCCCGGTGTCGCAGGGCAACAACAACGGCGCGACACCTCTGCTCACTGCGGCGTCTCCATCCAGCGGTTATGCTGGAGTGTCCGGCCTTTTCAATGCCGGGGCTGCGGCACGCGCCGGAATGCTCAGCACGAATGCGGGCGGTTCGGCCTATTTCGAATTCACGCTGACGCCGGGCGCGGGGACTGTGTTGAGCGTGACGAACATGGCTTTCGGCGCCCGTAGCACGTCCACTGGCCCGCAGGCGTTCTGCGCGCGAAGCAGCGTGGACGGCTATGCCGCTGATCTTGCGATAGGTGCGATGCCCAACACCAGCACGTGGGTTCTGAAAAACGTGAGCATGTCGCTCGTGTCTTCCGTTGCTGGCGATCCGGTGACCTTCCGGATTTACGGTTACAATGGAGCGGGCAGCCCTGCGGCTGGCACCGCCAACTGGCGGATCGACGATCTGACCGTATGCGCCGCTGCCGTGGCTCCTGGGACGGCCTCGCCGCCCGTGATCGGGCCGGTGTCTGCGCAGTGCGTGCGCGTGGGGCAGACGCTGAGCTTTGTCCTGTCCATCACCCCCACCGAGGGCGACCCCGTGACCGCTACCAACGTGGCGGCTTCGGCGGGCGTCGCGGGAGTGTGGTCGCTGACGAACGGCCTTTTCAGCTATTCTCCGGCTGCGGCGGATATAGGAGGTCAGACCTTCACCTTCACGGCAGCGGACAAAGACGGAACAAGTGCTCCGGTGGCCGTCGCGGTCAGTGTGCTGAAGGCGCAGAAAGGCGCGGTGCGCATGATGGATAGCGCCGGTAGCTATTCGCAAGATTTCAATGCGCTTGTGAGCGCTGGCACTGACCTCGCTTGGGATAATGCGGCTGATCCGTTGGAGGCGTGGTATGCGTTCGCGAATGCGGCGGCGGTCACGACGTACCGCACGGGCACAGGTACTGCGGCGTCGGGAGGGCTTTACTCGTTTGGAGCGGCAGGAAGTGCGGACCGGTCGCTGGGGTCGCTCGCTTCAAGCGGTTCGGCCTATCGGTACGGCGTTGCTTTCACAAACGAAACGGGACAGGCTGTGACGAACCTGGCTGTTCGCTTCACCGCTGAACAGTGGCGCGCGGCCAACGGTTCGACCAATACGCTCGTGTTCGATTACTGCGTGACAAACACCGTCGTGCCTTTGAGCCTCGGTTTCTGGCACCGCGTGAACGCCCTCTGCTTCGATGCGCCGGTCGTGACGAACGCGAACCAGCCCGTCGGTGCGATTTACCGGTCGGCAGTCATGTCAGCCGGTATCGCTCGTCCCGTGGCGCCGGGCCAGGTGGTCCTGTTGCGCTGGAGCGATAGTGATGACGCCGGGAACGATCACGCGTTCGGCATCGATGATCTGGCGGTGTCGTGGGCAGCGGGAGCAATGCCGGACGCCATCCCCGTGGGGAGCGCTGGCGCGTCGGAGGATTTCGATGAGATGGGGGCTGATGCGGCTGCCGAACTGCCTTGCTTTTGGCGCGTTGAAGCGCGGGACGATGCGCCACGCGTGAGCGGCGGTTACGCGTCTGGTTCGGATCATACGATGAACGCGATTGCGTCGTCCAACTTCATTTCTGCGGGCAGCTACAATTTCGCAGCGAGCCGTGCGGGCGATCAGGCGGTGGGGGGCTTGTCCTCATCAAATGCCGCAAAGAGCGTGACTGTGGCCGCGAAGTTTCTGAACGCGACAGGGCTGCCGTTGCGGTACTTCTCCACCGCGTAGCGCACCGTCCAACGCCGCAACGGAACGGTCGGCAGCGCGGTCCGGCTGCTGGCCTCGCTGGACGGTGCGGACTGGACACCGGTCGGACAACCGTCGGCGTTCGCCGCTGACGCGGACGTGAACGGATATGCGGCGGATGCGCGGCCCGGTGCGACGGTCGGCGTGGAGCGGCAGGTTGTGATGGGTGCGCCGGTCTCTGCGGGCGGCGTCTTCTATCTGGCCTGGCAGATCGCCGCATCGGATGGAAACGCGACGGCGGACACGCAGGCGCTGGGCATCGACGATGTGTGCGTGCTTCCGTACTATTCGAATCAGACTGTGCTTCTGGTGAAGTGAGGCGGGTCAGCGCAGTCCATCGAAAAGCCGGGTGTCTGACGGGCGCGGGTACTTCGAGCAAGCCTGACGCGCCGGCTCGGATAGGGGAATGTTCCAGGCGTCGAAGACTGTAGCGATATTCTGTCCGGTGAGGCGCGAGAGTCGAATGACCCACTGGTCGCGCTTCTCGGCGTCATTCTTTGGGTGTTCTTCCTTGTTGAGCGTGCGATACTCGGCGAACAGCTTTTCGAACGTCTGCCAGCCGAACGCCTGCTGGAGGCGCGTGAAAGTCTCCAGCGCGAGGAAGGGCTCCTTGCACCATTCGTCGTGAGGCTTCCCCTTGGCGACCCATTTGCGGACCTGCTTCTGGATGCCTTCTTCGCCCATGCGCGTCTTGCGCGGCGGGATGCCGCAGAGATTTTCCAT
>CAYSXF010000851.1:0-2594 GCA_964434815.1 uncultured Lentisphaeraceae bacterium | reverse complement strand
ATTTCTGCCTGTCTCGTGGGCTCGGAGATGTGTATAAGAGACAGTGCCTGTGGTGAGCAAGGCGTGAACAATACCGGCTGTCGTGCAGTCGCCGCTGCCGATCGGGTTTACATGCTGCGCAATCTGCGGCGGAGTGAAGCGCCAGACCGTTCTAGGCGTCATCAGGTACGAGGCCTTGCCGCCTTGCGTCACGAACACGTTTCGTGCGCCCATGCCCAGCAGATCCCGCATTCCGCGGAGCACGCGCGGCTCGCTGGTCATCGGTTCCTGCAGCGTAATCTCCAGTTCGCGCACGTTGAGTTTGGCCAAGAGCGGCCGCTCGAAAAGCACGTCGATCAGCGCCACCTTGTGCGAGTCGATCACAACCGGCACGCCGGCCTTGGCTGCCGCCCGCACGAAGCCCACATAAAAATCGTCGCCCGCAAACGGCGGCAGCGTGCCGCTGATGACCAGCATCGACGCCTCGCGCGTCCGCCGCAGGTTCTCCCTCACAAAGCGCGCCACCGCAGCCGCACCCGGCGCAGGGGCTTCTTCCACAAGCTCGGTGACCGTACCCGCCGCTTGGTCGAGGAGCGTGGTGCAGATGCGCGTGTCGGCCTTCATCGGCGTCAGCGCCGACGTCACGCCGTACGCTTTCAAGAACGCCGCGATCGCGCGCCCAGTCTGTCCGCCGTTGAAGCCCGCGGTCTGCGCAGGCGTGCCGAGCGCCGCCAGCGCGCGCGCCGTGTTCAGCGACTTGCCAGCCGCGCTCTCCACCACCTGCCGCGCGCGGTTCACCTCGTTCACTTCCAGCTTGCCGAAAAGCATCGTCCGCTGCAGCGCAGGCGTTAAGCCCAAACACAACACGTTCTTCATAGGAACCCGTTCTCCGCCAGCGTCTGTTCACTCATTCCCTGCCGACTCTCTTTGCCCAACAGGCGCGCCACATATTTACCCAAAATATCACTTTCGAGATTCACTGCATCGCCCGCTTTGCGGTCGCACAGGCTTGTCTCTTTCAGCGTGTGCGGAATGAGGTTAACCTCCAGCCAGTCGTCTCCCAGTCCGGTCACGGTCAGGCTCACGCCGTCGATCGCCACCGACCCTTTCAGCACGGTCTGGCGCGCGAGTTCCGCAGAACAGGCAATGCTTAGCGCAACGTCGCGGCCGCGCTCCTCGATGGCCTGCAGCGTACCGGTCTCATCCACATGTCCGCTCACGATGTGCCCGCCCAGCCGGTCGCCCAGAGCCAGCGCGCGCTCAAGGTTCACGCGGGAGCCTTCGCCCAGTTGCCGCAGCGCGGTGAGCCGCAGCGTCTCATCCAAGAGATCCGCAGTGAAAGAACCGGCGCCGACTTGGGTGACCGTGAGGCACGCGCCCTGCACCGCCACGCTCTCGCCCAGCACGAGCTCGTCCGCCCACGGATCATGCGCGATGAACAGCGACCACCCGCCTTGTGAGCGAGCCAACCGTTTCAGCACGCCTACTTTCTGCACGAGTCCCGTAAACATTTCTTCACGCTTTCTTAACGCGC
The DNA here is from genome assembly GCA_964434815.1 of uncultured Lentisphaeraceae bacterium. GTDB lineage: Bacteria > Verrucomicrobiota > Kiritimatiellia > RFP12 > UBA1067 > CAYSXF01. The sequence continues at coordinate 1,081 of CAYSXF010000851.1, read as the reverse complement.
ATCATCACGTCGCTGCCGTCCTGCCTGACTTCAACACACCGCATGCGGCGCATCTTTTTCAAGAGGGAACCGCGGCCAGCCACACCGCTCAGGGCACGCGTGTCGCCCAAGACCGCCGGCGCATAAAAGAAACAAAACTCATCGACCAAATCCGCATCGTTGAGCGCTCCGGCCACACGTCCGCCACCCTCGCATACCACATGCAGATAGCCCGCATCGCCCAGCCGCTTCATCAGGCGCTTGAGAGGAATTTTTCCGGCCTTGTCGGGCACAAACGTCCACACCTGCGCGCCGTGACGGGCCCACGCTTCGGCGTTCGCCGCCGCCGCGGCAGGCGTGGTGGCAATGATGGTCCGCGCAGCAGCAGCATCGGTGCAGACCTGCGAACAGGCCGGTGTCCGGCCAGAGGCATCCACCACCACGCGCATCAGCTTTTCCCCGCCGCCGTCCCGACAGAGAAGCGACGGATTGTCCGCGCACACCGTGCCTGCGCCGACCAGCATCACATCCGCCCTGCGCCTCAACTTCTGCACCTCGGCGCGCGCCGCCACCCCGGTGATCCACTGCGACGAACCTGCGCGGTCTGCGATGCGACCGTCCAGCGTCATGGCGAGTTTGACAGTGACGTAGGGAAATCCTGTCACAATGTGCTTGGAGAACGGCGCGATCAGCTCCGTTGCGTCCGCCTCGCCTACGCCGTAAACGACCTCGACGCCGTGTTTCGTCAGCAGCTCTAGCCCGCGGCCGCAGTGGCAGCCGTTGGGGTCGTGGCAGCCGACCACAACCCGCGCGATCCCTTCGCGCAGGATCCGCTCCGTGCAGGGCGGCGTGCGCCCCGTTGTGCAGCAGGGCTCCAGCGTGACATAGACCGTCGCGCCCTGCGCGCTGACCTTGCATGCGTTGAGCGCCTCAACCTCGGCGCGCAGCGCGTACGCGCGCCAGCGCGAGCCGGACTCGCATGCGCGACGCGGCCGCCCGGCCGGACTGCTCGCCAGCACGCGCGGGTTGACGCGCTCGCGGAAATAGCTTCGGTGCAGCGACGCGGGCTTGGCCAGCTCGGCGCGAACCCACGCCGCAGGCC
>CAYSXF010000850.1:0-2595 GCA_964434815.1 uncultured Lentisphaeraceae bacterium | reverse complement strand
TCGATGACGGGTCGCTGAACTTGAGCGTGCCTGCTACGCCGAGGGTCGTGTTTGTAAGAGGCGTCCAGACGCAGGATGAGATGTTCGTGCTGGCCTCGACTACGACAGGGATGTTCGTGGTTCCGGCGATGTTGAAACCGAAGCGGTTAGACGCGATCCCGAAGCCGGAGTCGCGCTGCACCTGTGGGTTCCAGCAGAGGGTCTGGTAGCCGCCGAGAGCGGTGCCCCACCCCGCAGTGTTCGGCAGGTAGTAGATTTTGACTGAATCGGATGTGAACACGGTGTTATTACACCGGGAGGGAGCGTTGCCCTCAAAGAAGACACCGTTCAGGCTGTCGCATTTGTAGAACGCGCAATTTCCAATGGCAGTCACATTCGAGCCGACCTTAACGCTGACAATTTTATAGCAGGAAGTGAAGGCCCATGCGCCGATGTTTGTGACACTAGATGGGATAGTGACGCTTGTGAGATTGGCACAGTCCGTGAAAGCATCTATGCCGATACTGGCTACAGGGTAGCCCCCTAATGAATTCGTGATCGACAGTCTGCCTGTGTAGGAGGTGTTGAAGTCCGTGATGGTGGCCTGCCCGTTGGTGACGGTATAGGTGTAGTCGCCTTGGATCAGGGCGAGAGTGGCGCAGGGCGCGAGGGACAGGCAGATGCCGAGGCAAAGAACCGCCATGCGCTGAAGTCGTCTACACGAGCATGCCTTCACGGTTGCCCTTTCATATTCGCGGGCGCCAGTCAGCTAATCGACCCGCACCGTTAAGCCCAGCCTTCAACCGCAAGCGCGTCATGAAGCTCATCCGGATGATGCCGGCACCGGAACTCCAAACGGCTCGACTCTGCGTGCGCCGGATTGTACGAAACCGCCTCCGCCATGCGGTTGCGCTCATGCAGTTCGTGGAGCAGCACGAAGCCCCGCTCTTTCTCCGTGATCGCGTCGTCGATCCAGACCTCCCCCGCGGGAACGAACTCGTACACATGGTCGTGCCCCCCGGCCGTGAAATCGATATCGAAGACGCTGCGCACGAACCGTCCGTTCACAATCCATACGCTGACGCCGCTCTCCAGTTTCTTCCAGAGGCGCTCATGCGCGGCACTGCCGTCCGGGAGCTGCTGTCCGTGGCGCGTTGCCTTTGCAATGTCACCCGCGCGGCGGCGTTCCTTGCGCTCCACCCGGTCGGCTTCGACGATTGCCTTCTCGTATGGCATCCCTTTCGCCATGAGCTGGTGCTCGACGAGGAGATGGTCGATGAAGAAGGCTTGTTCGTCATGTTCCGCCTCCTCGTCTATCCAGAATTCGTTCGCGGGGATGTACGCGTACCTGTAATGCTGTCCGAAGTTCGTGAACTCCTCATCGATGTGCCCGCGGACATAGCTGCCGTCCACGATCCACACGAGGATGTCCCCCCGTCTGTCGACGTTTCTCAGGTAGGGGTGCTTAAGTTGTTCCGCCATAGCGTCCCTTTCTGAATCGGAAGAGAACGGCCAGGAAGCCGTGTATCGGCGGCTGAGCCTCACTCCAGCGTGAACCATTGGACTTCGACGCGCCGATTCTGGTCGCTGTCGGTGCCCAGCGGCTCGCGCCAGCCACAGCCGACCACCTCCATGCGTGCGGGATCGACCTTGTACTCCTTAATCAACTGGTCGCGCACGCCGTTCGCGCGGTCTTTGCTCAACTGCACCGCTTTCATCGCCACGCGCTGCACTAACTCGGCTCCCCCCGTAGCCTGAAACTCCGCCACACGGCTGTTGTCCACATGGCCCCGCAGAAGCAGCGTCGAGCCGGGGCTCACCTGCAGCATCTTCGCCAGATAGGCCAAATTCTCGAGGTTCTTCTTGTTCGCCATGTCCAGCGTGGAGGAGTTGGGCTGATACAGGAACCGCACATCGCGAGCAAGCATGGGCGTCTCCAAAGGCGTCGCGTCCAAACTGCGCACAGGCTTGATCTGCGCCACCTCCGAAGCAAACAGGCCCTCCTTCTGGACGGCCTTCAGCCCATCCAGCGCGAGATACCTCTCGTAAGCCACCGGCCGCGGAATCAAGGCAGATCCGTACGACATCACCGCCGATTCGTAGATGTAGGAATAACTGCCCGCCGAGTCGATCGTGCCATCGAAAAACGCGAGGTTCTCAGGCAGATTCGCCAAGTGGACCTTGGCCATCTCATCGTCCACGTTCGACTCCTGCCACTTGAACGTCTGCGCCAGCAATTTGCGATACGGCGCGATTCCCGCGCGCACGAGGCTGTTGCCGTAAAGCAACCCCTCCACAAGGCCGCGCACCACGTCCGGTTTTTCGGCCGCAAAGCCTTTGTTCACGATCAGGATGTCAGCCACCAGCAGCAGGTTCCGGTTGGTCATCAGCAGGCGCGCTTTGCCCTTGGCGTCACGCACCACCTCGTTCATCCTCGGCGCCCAGGTCATGCACCCGTGAACGCGCGTGCGGCCGCTCAAGACGTCGCGCAGGAAGAAGTCCGCCGCCCCGAACGCGTCCGCACAGGCGATCACATTCACCTTGGCCGGGTCCGTCGCCGACCGGGGCGACTCCAGCACGTTCACCCCGAGCCCGGCCTGCTGCGCCAGATAGCGC
>CAYSXF010000849.1:0-2602 GCA_964434815.1 uncultured Lentisphaeraceae bacterium | reverse complement strand
GATTTCTGCCTGTCTCGTGGGCTCGGAGATGTGTATAAGAGACAGCGCAAACACGCCGCCAGAGTCTCAGAAACGGCCGGCCCACGTCACCACCGAGCGCGCTGGAACGTCATATCGCGTCAATGGGTCTGCGCCCGCCTGAGGCAGAAGCCGCGCTTCCGCAAAATCGGAGGTGAGATAGACACCGCTTTTCTGCACGACGAGGCCCGGCACGGCGAGCCGAACCGGACGCGGCCGATCAGCCATATTGACCATCACAACGGTCAGCAACCGTCCCTCTTCATGCAGAAAAGCCGACACCATCAGGCCTTCAGGATCGTTGACGTCGGCCTGCGGACTCGACACTCCGACTCGCACCGCTCCCGGTCGGATAAACCGGCTGAAGTTACCGAGCGTCCACAGCAGCCGGCTGTCCGTGATCTCGCCGTCGCCGCCGTCTTTGTTGAGCGCCACGTAGACCAGCCCGTCTTTATAGTTCGCGCACGACATGCCCAGCCACCACTGCCAAGCGGACGCCTGCGCCACGCACAGGTCGTAATGGATGATCCGCGCCACGTAAAGCGCGGTCTTCATGGTCAGATCCCGGCCACTTCCGCCGCCGACCTCCTTGTCTTTGCTCATGATGCAAAGTTCGGTCTGCCAGTAGCCGAGCCGGTAAGCGTCCAGCTTCTCGCGCAAGGCCTGGCGCTTAGCCAGCAGAACACCGTTCGGCGCTGTTGTCCAATAGCCGTGTCCAGCCACCAGCCGCGGCACATGCGGCAGCCCGCCGATGAAATTCTGAGACGACGAACCGAACAACTCTTCGATCTGGTTGTCCTGCGACGGGTGATCCGTCTTCGCATGGATGAGGTAGTCGGTTTTCCCAGACTCTGTCACGAGGATCTTTGTGTCCAGCTTCCGGTCCGCCAGTTGACGGTCGAGCAATCGGACGAGTTTGGCGATGTCGCCAACACGGGCGGGTGAGCCCTCCTGCTTGGGCGCGTCCCACTCCCACTCCGGTTCATTGAACGGGCTGACTGCATCGAAACGGATGCCCTCGCGTGTGCTCACCTCCGCCAACGCTGTCGCCAAAAAGCCCGCATACGCCTCGTATTGGTCGGGTTTTAAATTATAGGAGCCTTCTTTTGGGCGCCCCTTATTGTTCGCCAAGCCATTTGCGGTCAAGTGCACGGGTGCGCTGTTGCAGAAGGCCAAAAAGCGCTCCACGCCCCGCTTTTTCGCGGCCTGCAGAAACCAGCGCTGCCCCGCCTGTCGGCTCCAGTCGTAGCTCCCGTCCGCCCGCAAAAAGCACTCGGTGCGGTGCAGGGGATCAGAGATGTGGCTCGCAAGCCCTTGCTCCGCACTGCCTGCCCCGACATTGAACCGCCAGAGCGAGAGCCCGATGCCCAGCGGCTGGCCGTTGGTGCCCACCGCCGTGCTGAACAGCCAGTCCGCCATCTGCCCGCGCTTCGCCTCTGGAAACAAGCCGGCCTTCTGCGCCGTCCAGCAGTCCGACGCGCCGAAGTTGTCGATCCGCTGGAACCGTTTCGACACGTCAATCGTATAGGTGGTCTGCGCGGCTGCGACCAGACAAAGACATATCCACACCGCGACCGATTTGTATGCGCTTGTCATGTGCTCGCACATCACTGATCGACACGCTGCAGCCGCACCACGATCGACCGGGAGAAGTCAGGCAGCGTGAGCTGTCCCTTTTGTGCCGCCAGCACAGTCCGCTGGCCAGACCACGGATCGAAGGCCGAAATCGCAAGCGCCGAGGTGCCGTCCTTGGACTCGGGAAGCGTGATCGAGACGCCGTGAAGCGTTTCCGGCACGCGCCCATCGGCCAAGGCGGTCTGCCACGTGACCTGCGTGTCGCGGCACCACGCCAGCACTGTCCGCTTGCCGCGCAACACAAGAATCCGGAGACGCGGATGAGAGACCTCCTGTGTCTGAAACGCTTCCGCGGGCGGATCAAGGTCGGCCACGGCCTGCGCGAAACGGCCGAACTGCGGCCACAGGTCGTTCTTGGCCACATAGACATCCCAGTGCCAGATGTGGCCCGGTCCTGCGGCACCGGCGAAGAAGGGGGCGAAAAGCACATCGTGCAGGATCAGCCCGTCGCGGTCTTTCGCATAGAGCTTGGACGGCCCGCTGTGACTGGGTTCAACAGCCCCGCTCTCGGCCAGCAGAATCGGTTTCTTCAGGTTGAGAGCCTGAATCTCGCGCACAGCGTCAGCCGCAAACACGTCGACCGGGGCGTGACAGACATCCAGTTTCGCGCCGAGATCCAGATAGCGGTGGACCTGCGCCACGTCGTTGTCCGGCAGGCGGCAGATGTCCGTATAAATCGCGCGTGCCCCAGCGCTGTCGAAGCTGCCCAAACTTTGCATGCAAAGATTTCTGGGAAACCGTTTGTGCAATTCCGGCAACATCTCTGCCGTCCAGTCGCGAACGTCGCCGCCCACCACCGCGTTCATCTCGTTCCACAGCTCCCAGCCGAAGATAATCGGATCGCTGCCGTACCGCTTCGCGTAGAAGTCATACTTGCCCTTGTAGCGCTGGCGGCAGGCGGGGCTGTTCACCCACTCGACCATGTTGGTCGCGAGTCCGCCGTTCTTCG
>CAYSXF010000848.1:0-2602 GCA_964434815.1 uncultured Lentisphaeraceae bacterium | reverse complement strand
GGCCAGCTACGGCATTGTCTCGGATGACGATCCGGCCTACGTACGGGAAGCAGCGCCCGCCAGAGTGTTCCGCAAAACGAAGCCGTCCGATTTCGCGCGTGTGGCAGGCTGGCCGTACCAGGCGCCGCTTCGCCACGTGCTCTATTTGAAGGGGCCTCATGCGTTCAAGGAGGGCAAGCACTACCGCATCCGTTTCGTGAACGGGGCGTTGCCCGATCAGGCCTTCGCCTGCGATTCGGCGAGCCAGCGCAGCGAGGCGCTTCACGTGAGCCATTTGGGGTTCCGTCCCGATGATCCGGCCAAGGTCGCGTTTCTCTCCTGCTGGCTGGGAAGCGGCGGCGCCGTGTCCTATCCCACTGGTTTGGTATTCCGCGTTCTTAACAGCGCCGGGCAAGAGGCCTACAGGGGCACGGCCACGCTGTCTGTGCGGGCCTCGACGCCGGAGGACGCGTATAAGCGGAATTACACGGGCGCGGATGTCTGGCTCATGGACTTTACGGCGCTGACGCGCCCCGGCACCTACCGGGTCAGTGTCGAAGGCCTCGGCTGCTCGTATTCCTTCGACATTGCGGATGACGTCTGGCGGCGCGCTTTTACCGTTTCGGCGCGGGGCTTCTACCACCAGCGCAGCGGCATCGAACTTGGCCCGCCGTTCACGGCCTACCGGCGGCCAATCTGTTTCCGCCCCGAGAGTGGTGTTCAGGTTCTCCAGTCCGATTGTCCCCTGCTGGACAGCGGGGACGGACTGAATGCGAAAGGCACGGACAAGGACAATTTCGGCAACTTGGTCAAGGGCAAGACGGACCGCATTGTCACCAATGCGTGGGGCGGGTACATGGATGCAGGAGACTGGGACCGCCGTATCCAGCACCTGATCGCTTCGCGCTATCTGATCGAGTTGGCGGACCTCTTCCCGGACACGTTCGCCAAGCTCAGCCTGAACATCCCCGAGTCTGCCAATGCGCTGCCTGATGTCGTCGACGAGGCGCTTTTCAATTTGGACTGCTACCGCCGCATGCAGACGCCGGAAGGAGGCATCCGGGGCGGCATCGAATCGTCCGAGCATCCGCGCCACGGCGAGTGCAGTTGGCAGGAATCGCTCGATGTCATGGCCTATGCGCCCGACGTTTGGTCGAGCTACGTCTACGCGGGTGTGGCGGCGCAGGCCGCCCGCTGGCTTGCGCCGCGCGATGCGGCGCTCGGCGCGGTGTACCGGGAGAGCGCGCTGCGGGCGATGGCTTGGGCCGAGAAGGAATATGGCGCCCGCCCCTCCTATCCGCACGACGTGCGGGACGACCGCAACCTGGCGGCGGCCGAACTCTTCCGGCTCACGGGGGACAACGTTTGGCAGGCGCTGTTCCTGAAGACCACGGTGTTTACCCAGTCTGGCATGGATCTCTTCGTGTGGGAGGATCACGACCAGCGCGAAGCGCCTTGGGTTTACGTACGGACGCAGCAGCCGGGCATGGACGAGAAGATCAAGGCGTATTGCCGGGAGGCGATCCTCCGCGAGGCGGACAACCGTGTCCGCAACGGTCAGAAAGCGGGTTTCCGCTGGGCCAAGTTCGAGTGGATGCCGGGCATAGGCGGGGCCTTCTCCGCGCCGGACGGTGTCAGCCTCGCGCGGGCGCATGCCCTGACCGGTGACTCGACTTATCTGCGAGCGCTGGTGCTGGCCTGTCAGACCGGCGCGGGCGCCAACCCGATCAACCTGTGTTACACCACTGGGCTCGGGCACGACTCTCCGCAGCACCCTCTGCACATCGACTCGCGCCTGACGCACCAGCCTCCGCCGCCGGGACTGACGGTCTTCGGCCCGGTCGACGTCGTTCGCGACAAGGGCTATTGGGCTCAGAAGATTGTGGACCGCTATTGCTATCCCACCGTCCAGAAGTGGCCCACGCTTGAGGCGTACTGGGACGTCTTCTGGTATCCACCGATGTGCGAGTACACCATCCAGACCCCGATGGCTCAGAACGCCTACGTCTGGGGATACCTGGCGGGCCGGAAATAGTGGGGCTGTCAAGCCGCTGCCCGTGCCATTTTTTCCGGTGATTCGCTGGCGTGAAGCCCACAATCGCTTCTTGAATTTCACGCAAAGACCCAGAGACCCAAAGGGGAATAGCCCATGTCATCTTACCCCTCCGGGTCTTTGGGTCTTGGCGAGAGGAATAGGACGTGGTCTGTGTGAGGGGGTTGTCATACCACTGTCGAAAAGGATATGGCCTAAACTCATGGTTCGCGCAGAGTCCGCAGAGACCGCAGAGTATTTGGAAATCAAGCAATAGCCAATACCTCTGCGTCCTTGGCGTCCTCTGCACGAAACGGATTAAAGTCTAAATATTTTTCATTTGTAGTATGACAACGGGCAAGCCGTTCGGTTAAGCATATGCGTGCAAGGGTGGCAACGAAGGGTGCGGTTAAGCGCATGCTCACTTTCCTTCTCGACCACTGCCAATCCCCAATCCAAAATCTCGCAAATCTCCATTGACTTCATTTCACCCCCCTCGCATAATCAGCGCCAAACAATGGTTGTTTGTATACCTTGACGGAAGGAGTCTCCTATGGCACGGGCGGGCGGGCGGAGGGTGCTACTGGCCAT
>CAYSXF010000847.1:0-2602 GCA_964434815.1 uncultured Lentisphaeraceae bacterium | reverse complement strand
ATCGCCGATCCCGCGCAGGTCGACGCACTGGTCAAAGCCGTTGAGAAGGCGCTCGGCCCGGTCCACACCCTCGTCAGCAACGCGGGCATCATGAAGAGCAACCTGATCGCTTTCACGAAGTTCGAGGAGTGGCGTGAAGTGATGACCGCCAATCTCGACGCCGCCTTCCTGCTGACCAAAGCGGTCTCGCGCCCCATGGCTCGCCAGAAGGCCGGACGCATCATCTACATTTCATCCGACGCGGGCCTGCTCGGCGACCTCATGCGCGCCGCCTACAGCGCTTCCAAAGCGGGTCTCTTCGGCCTCGCCAAAACCGCAGCTCGCGAACTCGCCGCGTCGCGCGTCACCGTCAACGCCGTGGCCCCCGGCATCATCGCCACGGACATGACCGCCGACATTCCCGAAACCCGCCGCGTCAAGCAGCTCGCCTCCATTCCGATGGCACGCTTCGGCACACCCGAAGAAGTCGCGGGCGTGGTGCGCTTCCTCGCCTCCGACGACGCCGCCTGGATCACCGGCCAAACCGTCTGCGTCGACGGCGGCCTCTGCATGCGAGACTGAACCTTCTCACACGCCCTCGACAAGGACCGCCCGATAATCGGCGCCTTGGAACCGGTGTTCCCTCGCCTCGCGATAAAGAGGACTGTCATACCACTCCTTGGCCGCCGCCATCGTGGGAAACTCAAGGATGACCACACCTTCGGTCTGCGGCCCCTCCAGCACCTCCTGTTTGCCATAGGCCGCCAGCACCTTCACCGGATACCCGGCCAGAGAACCGCCCGCCTTGCCCGCATAGATCTGCATCTCTGCCGGATTGCGAGTCATCTCACGTATGAATATCGCGTATGCCGCCATTGTCCACCTCCTTCTCAGTCCGCACGTTGCCGACCCTATTAACAGTCTTCTGAACTGTTTTTCAATTTTACTCCCCCCGCGCCCCAACATCAAGCATCTTGCCCTCGGAAACGTTGACGTCATTATCCATACTTTGCTAATATGATTCCGTACTTCTCAAGGAGGTTTCTTATGATGACCGCTGTCGTAGCCGAACGGGGGCAAGTGACCATACCCAAGGCCTTGCGCGACCGGATGGGCATACGCCCGTCCACAGTGCTGGAGTTCAGCGTGAAGAACGGCGCCTTGATCGCCGTCAAAGCCGTGCGGGAAGATCCGGTCTCGTCGGTTCTCGGCTGCCTGAAGACGGATCGATCCAGCGACGCTTGGATGACTGAACTGCGGGGCAAGTCATGATCACGGCCATCGACACCAACGTGCTGCTTGACGTCTTCACGAACGACGCGCGCTTCGGACAGGCCTCTGCCCAGTCTCTGCGCACCTGTCTGAACGAAGGTGCGCTGATTGTGTGCGATGTGGTCTGGGCCGAAACGCTTTCCGTCTTTCCCGATGAGCGTCAGTTCGCGCGGGCGATGGCGCAAGTGCAGATCACCTTCTCCCCTCTCACCGCAACCGCCGCATCCCGGGCCGGACGGCTTTGGCGGACTGCGCGTCAGCACAGACTTCCCCGTCACGAAAGGGTTGTGGCGGATTTTCTCGTTGCGGCCCATGCGGCGGAATGCGCGGACCGGCTCCTGACCCGCGACCGCGGTTTTTACCGCACCTACTTCAAGGATCTCACGGTTTTGGCTCCGCAATAGCCGTGTCTCCCCCCGAGTTGCGAATATCGCATTTTGCAGACAAGTCACGGCACGAGTGAATTTGCGACTAACTGCTTGAGACCGCGCTCGCTGAAACGGAAAATGAAAAGACTCCTCACACATTTTGCCTTTCTGCTTGTAACCGTTGGCGTTACCTTCTCTCTCTGTGGGATGGCGCAAAGGGAGCATCAGTGGTTCGGCGGAGGCATAGGCCCAGGTGGGCTTCTCCTTTGGCCCGCCATTCTTCTGGCTCGCGCGGGCATGACTCGGACATGGTTGTTACTGACATTCGCAGTTCTCGCACTGTTAGCAGTCGTCGCGTGGAGCATCAGACACAGACGACTGAGCGCAGCGCTCGCGCTCGGGGTTGTCCTTCCCGTCGCATACTGCCTGCCCGGAGCCTTTGTCTACCGCCATATCTCGGTTCCCTTGCCCAAGGCTACGCCCTATGACACGGACGCCAAGAAAAGGCACGAATACCTCGACACTTATGACGAGGGTTATCGCACGGGCATCGCAGGCACCCTGCGCACCTATTGCTTTGCCCCTGAGCATACCACGCGCGGTTTCTATGAAGGCCTGGACAAGGGGAATGAGATATTTTATCGCTGCTTGGGCATCGAAAGAAGTCGCCGGCTCATTGACCTTTCCGCCAGACAAGACGGCGTCACGCTGAAATCCGCTGACATAGACACTAAGCCGTCTCCTCTGCGCGCCCACCCAAAGTGATAACCGAAACGGATAGCAGAAATGAACTTCGCACATTCAATATATCAAATATAGCAAAATAGCCGATCCATTGGACATATTAGCTTTGACCATGTTACAGCGATATATCATAATTCGGACGTGATTCTCTCTTCACAGATTGCGCATTGGCAAACAGGCGTTGAAAACCGCGTCGAGCTGTTCAAGGCGTTCCACCGCCGCGAGAACGCGCGGCCGCT
>CAYSXF010000846.1:0-2603 GCA_964434815.1 uncultured Lentisphaeraceae bacterium | reverse complement strand
CCATGAAGGACTCCTATCCGCTTTCTGACGCGAAGATACGCGAGGCTGTGACGGCGCTGGCCGACTTGACCAACCACTACGAGTCTGTGGCAGTCGTGTTAGCCGAGCCGGCGCGGGCGATGCCGTTACTGGAGTCGGCCTACCGCGCGGCGCGGACGGATACGGCCAAGTTGAACTATGCGCATATCTTGGGCATCATGGGCAACCCATTGGGAGAAGATGCGCTGATCGCGCGAGTCGAGTCGTCCGAGTGGGACGAGGGATGGAACTACAAAGGCATGAGCCAGTTCGGGCGCAGCGTGAGTTGGATCGACAGCTATCTGATCGCGCTCGGGCGGTGCGGCTCAAAGAAAGCGCTGCCCGCGATGCTGAAAAAGGCGATGGCGCTGACAGCCGACTCGGCCTTCTCGCACTTCCGCGCCGCGGCGATGGCGCTGGAAAAGCTCGGCGACGCGTCGGCCGCACCAACGCTGGCGGCGGTGCTAGACAAGCCCGGCATCCGCGGGCAGGCCTTCACCCTCGCGACGATGACGGAGGTTCAGGGCCACGCGAACGCGGCGGCGGATGTCGAGCGCTCGAAGTGCCTGCGCGAAATCGCCATCGCCCGCGCGCTCGTCCGCCTGGGTGACCACGAGGGCAAGGGCCGTGCGGTGCTGCAGGCCTATGCCAACGACCCGCGTGCCGTGTACGCTCGCCACGCGCAAGCGGTGCTGGCGGAGAAGCCGTAGGGGGCATGGGAAGTTTGCTCGTGACATGGTTGCGTCGCAGCAGACGAATCGCACCCGCGCACCAGCTAGCCTGGTGTGGCTGATCCATTTGGAAGCGTACTTGACGCACGTGTGAAATCAGTTTACGCTCTAAACGAACATGACGCTTCTGAATGAAATGCACACAAAGCCGGTGACCGGTCATGGCCATCGAGTCAGCGAAAGGGGAAACGATGAAAAGGGGTACAACGTGTCTGGTGGCTCTGGCAATGGTCGCTTCGGCGACGTTCGTGCAGGCGGCGGAATCCGCGAAGAAGGCTGCTAAGCCAGCGGCTACAGCGGCCGCTACAAATAAGAATATCGAAGTTTACGCCATCGAGCCGACAATGAAAGACGTGGCTTATGGGGTGCACCCGAAACAGAAGCTGCATTTCTGGAAGGCCGCGTCGGACAAGCCCACGCCGGTTCTTTTCTTTATTCACGGCGGCGGTTGGACGGGCGGAAACCGCTCCAGCGGCTTGGCCGTATTGCTGCCGGAAATGCTGAAAAACGGCATCTCTGTGGTGTCGGTCGAGTACCGGTTTATCGGCGAGGCGACGGCCGACCAGGTGGTGCCGCCGGTCAAAGGGCCGCTGAGCGATGCGGCGCGGGCGCTGCAGTTTGTGCGCAGCAAGGCTGCGGAGTGGAACATCGACAAGGAGCGCATCGGCGCGTCGGGCGGCTCGGCTGGCGCCTGCACGAGCCTCTGGCTGGCCTTCCATGACGAGATGGCTGATCCCAAGAGCGCAGATCCCATTGCGCGCGAATCGACCCGGCTGTGGTGCGCGGCGGTGTCGGCTCCGCAGACGACGCTCGACCCGAAGCAGATGAGGGAGTGGACGCCCAATAGCACCTACGGCGGACACGCCTTCGGTTTCACGGGGGACAAGGCGAAAAAAATATCGGCGTTCGATGCCTTTCTCGCAGGGCGCGAAAAGATTCTGCCGTGGATCGCCGAGTACTCGCCGTATGCGCTGGTGACGAAAGACGACGCTCCGGTCGCCATGTACTTCGGCGCCGCGCCCGCAATCGGCCAAAACCAGAAGGACCCGACGCACACGGCGAATTTCGGACTGAAACTGCAAGAGCGCTGTAAGGAAGTGGGCGTTCCTTGCGAGCTGGTCTACTCCGGCGCTCCCGACGTGAAGCATCCGACAGTGCAGTCCTATCTCCTCGACGTGCTTAAGGCGGCGAAAGCGAGATGAGGTTTGCGCTTCCTGTATGCGTTTGTTTCCTAGCCGCGAGTCTGTTCGCCTCACCAGAGACACAGCACATTTTGGAGAATGCGTTCCTGCGGCGTGTTGTTTCGACACGGGACGGCATACTGCAGACAGTCGAGATTGCCAACAAACGGAGCGGGGTTACCGTCAAGCCTGTGACAGCTCCGGAGTTCCGGCTGCGCCTGTCGCAGGGCACGCACAAGCCCGAGACTGCCTTTACGCTGACAGCGGCTGATTTCCGTGTGGTGAAAACTGTGTCATCGGCGCAGAGACTGGTGTTCACATTGGAAAACGCCGAACATGCTCTGACGGCGGAAGCCTGCTATGACCTTGGCTCCTCCGATTTCTATCTGCGCAAACAGCTCGTAATCACCAGCGGCAAGCCGGTGACGCTTGAGCGGATTGACGTCGAGGCGCTCGGGTTGCAGGACGCGTATCAGCCCTATACGGTGCGCGACATCACCGCGCGAGCGGCGGGCAAGTGGAGCCCGGGGCTTGGTCAGCCGCTCTACGGATCGAAAAGCGCGACCTTCTGGGGCATTGAGTTTCCCGCCGCCGACAATCAGGTCAAAGACGGACTTCTGCTTGCCGGATATCTGTGGGGCCGCGAGCTTCGGGCGGGGCAGCCGTACAGCTC
>CAYSXF010000845.1:0-2604 GCA_964434815.1 uncultured Lentisphaeraceae bacterium | reverse complement strand
TACACCTCTCTATTCGTCGGCAGCGTCAGATGTGTATAAGAGACAGAACTTGGCCACAGGGTCTGCTAATCATCTTCCGGTGACCAGCGCGCCCTAGAGCATTTCAATTAAATGTGTGGTCGTTCCGGGTAGGGACGCCTCCCCGAGGCGTCCGCGGCGAGTTCGGGGAACCCGCCCTACCTGATGTCTGACAACGGACACACTTTAAATTAATACGCTCTAGTAGCTCATGCGCGCGCAGAGCGTGCGCATGACGTAGCCGAGGCTCATGGTGACGGGAATCGTCAGAATCCAGGCCCAGACGATCTTGCCGACCACGCCCCACTTGACGGCGCTGAAGCGCTTGGTGGAGCCCACGCCGACGATCGCGGCGGAGATCACCTGCGTGGTGGACAGCGGAATGCCCCAGTGCGAGGCCAGTTGGATAATGCCGGCCGCCGTGGTCTGGGCGGCGAAGCCGTGGATCGGCTGGAGGCGCACGACCTTGTGTCCGAGCGTGCGGATGATGCGCCATCCGCCGGTGGCCGTGCCGGCCGCCAGCGTGAAGGCGCACGCGACCTTGACCCACGTTGCCACATGGAATTCCGGCGTCCGCAGGAAGTGCAGGCAGGACGGGAGGTGTTCGAACGAGCCCGACTGGGTGCCGATGACCAGCAGAAGCGTGATAACGCCCATGGTCTTCTGCGCATCATTGGTGCCGTGGCTGAACCCCATCCAGGCAGCGCTCACGAGCTGTAGCCGGCCGAAGACGAGGTTGATGATCCGAGGCCGCAGCCGGTGCAGCAACAGGATCAGCAGCATCATCAGCAAGAATCCGCCCACGGCTCCCAACAGCGGGGCGCTGAACATCGGAGCCACTACCTTGTGCCAAAGCCCCTCGCTCTTGCCGGTCACGGCGTTGACCGCCGACCACTTGATCACGGTCCAGTCTCCGTGTGCCGAGGCCAGTGTTGCGCCGCACAGCCCGCCGATCAGCGCATGGCTCGAACTGGAGGGAAGCCCCAGCCACCACGTGGCGAGGTTCCAAATGATAGCGGCGAACAACGCGCAGAAAATGGTGGTGGTGGTGACATGCGAGGTGTCTACCAGCCCTTGGCCAATGGTCTTGGCGACTGAGATCCCAACCAGCGCCCCGGCGCCGTTGCAGAAGGCCGCCAGGACAACGGCCTGCCGAGGCGTCAGCACCTTGGTGGAGACGCTCGTGGCAATTGCCAGAGCAGTGTCGTGGAAGCCGTTGATGAACTCGAAGGCCAACGCGACGACGATGACAAGGATGATCAGTTCCATCAGGAGTACTTCAGAACGATTTGGAAGATGACATTGCCGGCGTCGCGGCAGAGGTCCACGATGCTCTCGAGCGTCTCGCAGAGATCCAGCATGATGATGACCCGCAGCGGGTCGTGCCGGCCGCTGTAGAGGTCGCGGACAAACTGCAGCATGATCTTGTCGGCCTGGCCCTCGAGGTAGTGGAGGCGATCATTGTGCTCCTTCATCGTCTCGAGGTGCGCGCGGATCCGCAGCTTGTGCACCATCTCGGCCAAGGTCTTGGCCGACTCCTCGATGATGCGGGTCTGCTCCTGAAAGTCGACGCCCTGCACCTGGCCGCGGCAGAGCATGAACTTTTCGCCGAACTTCTCGGCATTCTTGGGGATCTTGTAGAGCGCGAACGAGAGCGCCTCGATGTCCTCGCGCTCGAGTGGCGTCACGAAGGTCTTGCAAAGTTCCTCCGTGATCTGCTCGGTGATGCGCTTGTCCTTGCGGCGGCCCTGGACGAAATCGTCGAGACTGGCGACCGAATCCGGGTTCTTCACCAGTACCGCCAGCAGCGCTACGCTGCTCTGCGCCTGGGTGGCGCTGGCATCCAAAAGATCGAAAAACTTGTCGTCATGACCGAAGAATGAACGGAGTGATCTCATCGGGGAATCCTTCTCGCAGCCGGGATACGCGGCGAGGCAATTCAGATAAGAAATCGCTTTTCAGACGGTGCAGGCACGCGCCCGCAAATAACGATCCGAAGGAAAGCTTTCATCAGATAGAAGGTTGCCAAATCGGGCTGGCGATGTCAAGCCGGGCTTCAGACCTCTTCAAAGCGAAAAAGGCAGCCGCCCCGGCCCGGTCTTGTCTAGCTGCGGCAAAAGAGATTCCAAAAGGGACACGAGCGCGTCGCGGTCCTTGGGAAGGCGACCTTCCAGCGGCACGGGGTTCGAGGTGTGGTTCGCGCGGAAAACGGTCTTTTCAAGCTCCAGGCCGCGCAGCAGCCGGACCAGCTCGCTGACCGCACCGCGCTCCGTGACCGGCTGACACCCCTCGTACATGTCCGTGCCCGGCACATCCACAAAGCGCAGGGCGGAGAGCAGGCGCGGCTGCATGCGGTTCAAAAGCGCCGCCGTGGCATCGGCGTGACGCGCCGAGCCCTCGCGTCCGCCCAGCCCCAGCAGCACCATCACCGAGCACTTCAAGCCCGCGGCCTGCGCTCGCCGCACAGCCTCGCACATGCCCGCCGCGGATTCACCCTTGTCGACTTTCTTTAGCAGATCCTCGTCGCCGCTCTCCAGTCCCACATAGCTGTCTCTTATACACATCTGACGCTGCCGACGAATAGAG
>CAYSXF010000844.1:0-2607 GCA_964434815.1 uncultured Lentisphaeraceae bacterium | reverse complement strand
CTTCAATCTGTTTGCCGAGCTTCTCGATTTCAGCCAGATCGGCGCCGAAGATTTTGATACCGATCGGCGTCCGCACGCCGGTGGAGAGCATGTCGATGCGGCCTTTGATGGGCATGGTCCAGGCGTTGATGCTGCCGGGAATCTGCAGGGCCCTATCCATTTCGTTGATCAGCTCTTCCCATGACACATGCTCCGGCCAGATGTGCCCCAAGGCCGGCCGAAGAAAGTGCGGGGCCCGGTTCGTGTACCAACGCTCTTTAGGCCGCCACTCGGCCGCGGGCTTCAGCACCACGGTCGTCTCCATCATCGAGAACGGCGCAGGATCCGTGGAGGTGTCGGAGCGCCCGGCTTTGCCGAACACGGAGACGACTTCGGGGAAAGACTTGAGGATGCGGTCCTGTGTTTCCATGAGGCGCTGCGCCTCGGTCACCGAGATGCCGGGCAGAGTGGTCGGCATGTAGAGAATCACGCCCTCATTCAGCGGCGGCATGAACTCATGCCCCAGTTTGAGATAGACCGGCACAGTGGTTCCGACAACCAAGAGGGCGAGCGCGATGACCAGCTTGGGGTGGCGCAGCACCCAGCGGCAGGGCCGCTCGTACAGTGCGAACAGCACGCGGCTGACGGGGTGTTTCTCTTCCGGATAGTATTTGCCAACGAACAGCGAGGTCAGCAGCCCGGCGAACCAGCGGGGCCGCATCCGGAAAGGCTCCATGCGCGTGAAGAGCATGCGCACGGCAGGATCGAGCGTCACGGCCAGCAGCGCCGCCAGCGCGATGGCCAGCGTCTTGGTGTACGCGAGGGGCTTGAAGAGCCGGCCCTCCTGGTCCACCAGCGTGAAGACCGGCAGGAACGAGACCGCGATCACCAGCAGGGAGAAGAACACCGAGGGGCCCACCTCCATGAGCGCTTCGAGCCGGATCGCGTGAAAGTCGCCGACGCGGCCGTTCTGCTGCCAGACCTCCAGCTTCTTGTAGGCGTTCTCCACCTCCACGATGGCCCCGTCCACCAACACGCCGATCGAGATGGCGATGCCCGCCAGGCTCATGATGTTCGAGCTGACGCCCAGGAAGTACATGGGGATGAAGGCGAGGCAGACCGAGATCGGAATCGTGATGATCGGCACGATGGCCGAGGGGATGTGCCAGAGGAAGAACAGGATGACCAGGCTGACGATGAGCATTTCCATCAATAGTTCATCTTTGAGGTTGTCGATGGACTTGCCGATGAGGTCCGACCGGTCATAGGTGGTGACGACCTCAACGCCTTCTGGCATGGACGGCTTGAGGTCCTCCAGCTTGGCCTTCACGCGCCTGATCACGTTCATCGCGTTCTCGCCATGCCGCATGACAACGATGCCGCCCACCGCATCGCCGTTGCCGTTCAGATCGGCCAGGCCGCGCCGGATCTGCGGGCCGAGTTCGATGTCGGCCACATCGCGCAGCAGCACGGGCGTGCCCTGCGCGTTCGTCTTGACGGCGATTTTGCCGAGGTCGTCCGTTGACTTCACGTAGCCGCGCCCCCGCACCATGTACTCGCGGCCGCTCCACTCGATGAGCCGGCCGCCGATCTCGTTGTTGTTGCGGCGGATGGCCTCCGTCAGCTCCATCACGGAAAGCCCGTGGCTCTGCAGCCGGTTGGGGTCGATGGTCACCTGGTACTGTTTCTGGAAGCCTCCGAGGCCGGCCACTTCGGCGACGCCCGGCACGCTCTGGAGCGCATAGCGCAGCACCCAGTCCTGGAACGTCCGCAGTTCAGCGAGGTTGTGCTTGCCGGACTTGTCGGCCAGCGCGTACTCGAAGACCCAGCCCACGCCCGTGGCGTCTGGGCCGAGCTCCGGCGTCACGCCCTTCGGCAGGGTGCCCTGGAGCTTCGACAGGTATTCGACCACGCGGCTCCGCGCCCAGTAGATGTCCGTGCCGTCCTGAAAAATCACGTACACATAGGAGAACCCGAAATCGCTGAAGCCGCGGACCGCCTTGACCTTCGGCGCGCCGAGCAGCGCGGTGATGATCGGATAGGTCACCTGGTCTTCGATGATGTCCGGGCTGCGGTCCCACTTCGTGTACACAATGACCTGCGTGTCGCTCAGGTCCGGAATCGCGTCCAGCGGGATGTGCCGCATCGTGTACACGGCATAAGCGACCGCCGCTGCCACCAGCCCGATGACCAGCAGGCGGTTATGCGCGCTGAACTCGATGAGCTTTCTGATCACGGCTGTGCTCCGGACACGGACTCCAAGGCGGAGCGCATCGAAGATTCCGAATCCACTAGAAAGTTCGCGGACGTCACGACGCGATCACCTTCATGCAGTCCGGACCTGATCTCAAAGAAGCCTTCGCTGCGCACGCCGATCTCTACGACCACTGGAGCGAGCTTCCCGTCCCCGCTGTCACGGAAAACGTAATTCCGCTCGCCCGTGCGCATGAGCGCGGCTTCAGGAACCGCGATTTTCTCGCCCAAGGGAAAGCTGAGACGGGCGTCGGCGTACATTTCCAGTTTCAGCAGGGATTCAGGATTGGGGATCTCCAGCCTGATTTTGAGCGTCCGCGTGTCCCGGTCGAGGGAAGGCGAGAGAAAGCTCACCTTGCCGCGGAAGACCTTGCC
>CAYSXF010000843.1:807-2611 GCA_964434815.1 uncultured Lentisphaeraceae bacterium | reverse complement strand
CGGGAACGGCACCTGCACGAAGGATGGATCGCACGCGCCCATCCAAGTTTTCAGCCGACTCATGCCGCCCGCCAACTGCGCGCCCATCGTGCGACCGTGGAAGGCATTGTTGAAGGAAACGAAGTACTTTTTGCTCGGACCATGCTTCTCAAGGGCGTAGGTCTTGGAGAGCTTGATGCAGTTTTCAGTCGCCTCGCTCCCCGTGCTGAGCAGGAAGGCCATGTACTTCGCCGGTTCTGGCGATAGCTCGCTCAACATCCGAGTCAGCGAGGCGCGGCCTTCATGCGGGAACACGTAGGTGGCCAGCAGCGGGCGCTCCAGTTCTTCGCGGATCGCCTCGCGAATGGCGGGGTGCCCGTGCCCGGCATTGGTGATCAGCACGCCGGAGGACCAGTCGATCCAGCGGTTGCCCCAGCGGTCAGAAACGGTGGCGCCTTCGGCTTTGTGCCAGAGGACCGGAGGCTGGCCTGCCATGGAGCGCGGCTCGGACAGGCGCAGCGCCTCGAAAATCGGCAGCGATTCCGGCACGGGGATCGCGGTGCGGATCGTACGGAACTTCGTCTGGACATGGGGGACGGCAACGGGTGTGAGACTATACTCGGCCATGACTACCTCTTTCTCGCTTCAACATGCGGTTGATCGCCATACAGAATATTGACCCAGTCGCCGTCGGCGGCAATGGACAGGCGCGCCGCCTCGACCACCAGTTCGTTGATGGAGCTGTTCGCGGGTGTCGCAAGAATACCCGCTTCATTCACCTCGCGAATCAGCGCTCGGCGCTGCTCAACGGTCTCAGTTTCGCGCTCCAGGCGGAGCATGGTCTCCACGTTGGCCACAATGGAGTCGACGCCATACCCGACCGGCTTCAGCCCCTTGCCTTCCCACTGCACCAGGCGGAAGAAATCGGGGCTCACGTAATTGTAGACCGAGCCGCCGCAGCCCGCGCCAACGGCATAACTGTGGCGCACGCCGCGGTCCTGATCGTCGTGCTGGATCATGCCGCTCTTGCCGTCACCCTCGCAGTACATCAGCAACGCCTGATCGTTGCTGCCTGCGGCGTCATTCGGATAGCCGAGTCCGGCGCTGATCGACATCAGAGCGCCATTCTCGTAGCGGACGCGCCCGTTCGCCCACAGATAGCCTTCGTTGCCGTTGGGGAACTTGCCCTTGACCCCCGAGACAGACACAGCGATCGGCTTCAGCCCCGTGATGAAGTAAACCAGATCCACGTAGTGACAACCGACATAAACAAAGGGGTCGGTCTTGTCGCACACGAACCAGTTCTGGAAGTTGGAGTCGCGGTAATAGTAAGGCTCGATCAGCTTGGCCTCGCCCATGACGAAAGTACCGAAACGCCCCTCGGCATACAGGGTCTTGGCCACCAGCGAGCGGCGGTCGAAGCGCTTATGGTATTCAACGCCGACATAGAGCCCGCGCTCCATCGCCAGTTTTTCAAGCTCCTCCGAATGCGCATAACTCAGCACCAGCGGCTTGACGCACAGCACATGCTGATCGGCCAGCAGGGCCGCCTTGACGATCTGATAATGCAGTTGATCCGGCACGGCCACGATCACTGCCTGACGCGGACGGGTAGCCGCCAGCACATCCGAAAACTGATTAGGAAACACCCGGTCGGCAGGTTCAGACAGCGGCGGATGCGCCACAAAGTCCTGCCCTGGGAACGCCTTCTTGAGTTCGGCATTCGTCTTTAGCGCGTTGAGCGGAGCCGTACACCGGTCACAGACGCGGATGGTTCCCACGACCCCGGCCCGCTGCAAATGATACACCGAGGGCAGGATCAGGT
>CAYSXF010000843.1:0-797 GCA_964434815.1 uncultured Lentisphaeraceae bacterium | reverse complement strand
CAGGTCGGTCACGATCATGCCCCCTCCGACAATGGTGACATCCAGCGTTTTTTGGTCGCTCATATCGTCCTCTTGCGTGCTGTTGTTTTCCGAGATGACACCGGCGACAGACTGGAAAGGGGCGGCGCGCATGACTCCCTCACCATTAAATCCGGTGCCAAGACAATCGTCCTCATCTTCCCCAAACTGCGGTTTCCGGCGGTCACCGCCCGGAACGCGCTTTCAACCATCGCTGCCACAGGCTGGCGGATCGTCGTCAGCGCCGGAATCATCATGCGCGCCATGGGAATATCGTCCATGCCCGCCAACGACATGTCCTGCGGCACCCGCACTCCGCACTCGTGCAGCGTCCGCACACCGACTGTGCCAGCGCGTCATCGGCAACAATCATCGCCGTGGGCCGTCGCACAGGATCCATGCAGAGGGCTTTCACCGGCTCCATGAGCGGCCCGTCCGGCCCCTGCGGCACCTCGACAAAGGCAATGGGCAACCGGAAAAGCTGCTGCAACAACTCCCGCATGAGCGCCGCGCGCCGCCGGTTGGGAGCCGAATCATCACCCACGTAACCGAACCGGCTGTGGCCCTGAGCAACCAGCATCCGGACCAAGGCCTCAAGCCCCGACCGCTGGTCAAAGGCCACCTGCTGGATGCCGGGGGCCGCATCGCCCGTGCCGATCTGCACCACGGGTCGCCCCTCCGCGAGGAACAGCTTGGCCGCGCCAGGATTGAAGTCGCTGCCGCAGAGGATCAGGCCTGTCTCTTATACACATCTGACGCTGCCGACGAATAGAGAGGTG
>CAYSXF010000842.1:0-2613 GCA_964434815.1 uncultured Lentisphaeraceae bacterium | reverse complement strand
GTCTCGTGGGCTCGGAGATGTGTATAAGAGACAGCAGCAGGATACGGTCGCGGACGAGGACGGGCGAGGCGACAAAGGTGTCGCTGAAGCGCGTCTCGTTCAGGATCTGCAGGCCTGTCGGACCGACTTGACCGACGTAGAACGCGCCCTCTTCGCGGCAGATATAGAGCTTGTCCCCGGCGAGGACGGGCGAGCTGTAGCACGCGCCTTTGCCGTTCGGTAGCGCGGTGCTCCAAAGCTCATTGCCAGTCTGGAGATCCAGGCACCACACTTTGCCCTTGAAGCTGACGACGTAGGCCTTGCCGTCGAAAGCGAGCGGCGTGGCGCTGTCGGTGCCGATGCAGCGCTTCTCCCACAGGCGCGCCGTGGCCGTGATGTCGCCGCTGCCGCCGATCTTCACGCCCGCCACGTACTGCTCTCGGCCGTAGGGCACGACGACCACGCCTTGGGAGAGGGCCGGCGAGGCGATGTTGCGCCAATTCTTCTTGTTATCGGGGTTGAAGCCGTCGCACTCCCAAAGCATCTTGCCGGTTGACGCGTCGTGGCCGGTGAGGCGGTCCGCGCCCCAGAGCACCAGCGTGGTGAGCCCGTTCTGCGTGTTCACAAGCGGAGTGGCGTAGCTTTGTCCGTTCTCTTCGTTACAGGGGAAGTTGCGGTCCGCTTTCCAGACCGTCTCGCCGCTGGCGGGATTCAGCGCCACCAGGTAGGAGTTGGTCTCGTGCAGGACAGCCACTACCAGATTGCCGCCCGCCAGAACCGGGCTGGTGCCGAGATCCCAGTTGAGGGAGTCCTTGCCGTAGCGCTCCTGGAGGTTAGTCTTCCAAAGCACCTTGCCGTCGAAATCGAGCGCGGCCAGCGTGCCGCTTTTGAAGTAGGCGAAAAGCCGCGCGCCGTCGGTGACCATGGACGGGCAACTGCCGCTGCCTCGGCGGTGCTTGCCGGGCCGCTGCTGGCCCAGCGTGACCGACCAGAGTTGCTTGCCTGACCAGTCGAAGCAGAGCACGCCGTCTAGGCCGTTGGTGCCCTCGCCCACGCCTGATGTCAGCGCGATGCGGCCGTCCCATACGATCGGCGTCGAGCCGCCCTTGCCCGGCAGCGCGGCCATCCAGAGCAGGTCGTTGGTGGCGGAGAACGAGACCGGATAATGGCCCGCAGCGGCCACGCCGTTGCCGTCAGGCCCGCGCCACTGCGGCCAGTTCTGGGCGAGGACGGTTACGGCGGTCAGAAAGAGGGCGGCAAGCGCAGTCAGAAAGCGTGTCATGAGCGTGATCCTTTCACTGTTGCCGATAGTACTAAGATCGCGTGAAGCGGGTCAACAGGGGAATCGGGAAACAAAGGAGAAGTTAGGATTTAGGAGTTAGGAGTTGCTCAACACAACGACACGAAGAAGAATCAAGGTATGTGGGTGGTGTGGAGGAACTAAGAAACACACGAAAAACGCGAAAGGGATAGACGCCTTCGGCTCATCGGATAAGGATACCAAAACACCGGTTGAATCCCGCTGCCGCAGGCTCTCTTGTCCTGTTTCTTTTTATCGCGCGGACGGGGAGAGGACGAGCGCAGACGGGGGTAGAACCGAGGATCAGGGAGACGGCTGCGGGATGTCGCGGATGCCGCGGCAGGCGGGGTAGTCCGAGCAGCCCCAGAAGTCGCCTTTCGTCGAGTGGCGCTTGCGCATGGGCTTGCCGCACTCGGGACAGGCGGGCAGGTTCGCGTCACGCGCTGCCACGCGAGCTTGGGTCATGCGCTCGCGGATGCCGCCGGTCTCGACGAAGACCGATTCTTGGGACTGGAGCTGCTTGCCCAGCAGGGACAGTGTCCGCTGGACAAGGACGATCAGCGCGTTGGCGACGACGGTCGCGTCGGCATGCTCCAGCCGATAAACGAATAGAGCTTGCGGTAGCCGCCGCTCTTGTTGAAGATTGCACCCATGATGAGCCTCCTTTGCTGAAAGGTGTTCTATCACACGCGTTGCTGGTCGCAAGTCGCTGGTCGGGAAAATGGGGACGAGCGACTAGCGACTCGCGACGCGCAGAGACTTAGGGAAGCGCGGCGGATGCTTGACGCGGCGGGCCGGTTTTGAGAACCTGCGGACGTATTCTGGAGAGGGGGAGGCGAACCATGAAGACTTGGCTGAGCGGGGTGTGCGCGGTGCTGTCCGCGTGCGCGGGAACGGTGACTGCGGAACCGGTTCAGGAACGGCATGCCGTTTACGTGAACAATAAGATCGGCTCCGACGATTTCAACGGAGCTGCGGCGGAGCCTGCGGCCGACGGGAAGACGGGTCCGCTCAAAACGATTATGCAGGCGGTGCGGCTGTGCGCAGCGGGCGCGCGGATCGAGGTTGCCAACACAGGGAGCGACTATCGCGAGACGGTGTCTGTCGAGGGCTTCAAAAAAGGCCTGGCCGACGCTCCGCTGGTGATCGACGGTCACGGTGCCTATGTGTCGGGACTGGTTGCGATTTCGCTGGGACAGTGGGTGCCCTTCAAGGATGACGTCTACTATTTCCCCAACAAGGTGGGTGACGCCGACTTCAAACCGCGTGGGTGGTTCGAGCGTAAAAGGGGTGATGCCGTGTACGGCGTCATGCCCAACAGCAACTGGCTTGGC
>CAYSXF010000841.1:0-2632 GCA_964434815.1 uncultured Lentisphaeraceae bacterium | reverse complement strand
CGGCTTTTCCATATAGTCGCTCGCTTCGTTGCGGATCGCCTCCTGAGCTGTGGCCACGGCGGCGAAGCCGGTCAGCATGACCACGGCCAGCTCCGGATCGAGTTTGCGGATTTCGCGGAGCCCGTCGATGCCGTCCCGCCCGGGCATGCGGATGTCCATGATCACCGTGTCCGGCGAGTGTTCTTGCAGCAGTTGCAAGCCGCGTTCGACGGAATCCGCGCACATCACGCAGTAGTCGTCCTTGAGAAGGAAGCGCAAGCTCTCACGAGGGCCGCGTTCGTCGTCGATCACCAAGACGGTCGGACGCGTGTCGTTCGGTTTCGGTTGTTCACAAGGCGTCATGCAGCCTCCTTGGAGCCTCCATGCGAGAGTGTCGTTCCGCGTGGAAAGACGTGACGGTTCATTAAAATGAGTAGGTGTAGGTCAAAGCGGCCAGGTGGCCTTGTAAATCGTACGTGTCTTGCCGGTCGACGCCAGCGTGGCGTTTGTCGAAGATGCCGATGGCGTAGGCGAGGTCGACGGCATGGCGGCCGCGTTGATAGCCGAGGCCGGTTCCGATGACGGACTGGTTGACATCCATCGCCATGGGCGAGAACGTCGAGTCCGGTATCGGGCTTTGCAGGTATAGGTAGCCGGCGCGTGCCGTCCAGTTGGGTGCGAAGCGCCATTCGGGGCCGACGCCGAACGTCCAGGTGTCTCGCCAGTTCTGTGGGGCGTTGGCGAGATGGAGCGCGTTGGCCAGCGGGGCGTTTTCTCCCGCGTTGACGGACATCGTCTTGTAGCGTGAGAATTCAAGCCATTCGACCTTCGCCTCAACGCGCACTGTATCGGTGAGCCGGATGCCATAGCCGAGCGCCACAATCGTCGGGAACTTGAAGGTGGTGTCAAGGTCGCTTTCCGGAACTGCCGGAGGGGGGATGCCTTCTGTTTCCATTTTGCCGCGGAACGTCAGGTCGAACGGAGAGCGGTAGGTCAGTGCGAGGCGTTGGTCCGGCGTCATGTTCCATGTGACGCCGGCGTTGCCGCCCACGGCATACCCGTCCGCGTCGGCCTTGACGCGGCTTCCGGGGAATGGAAACGACTGGAATCCAAGCCGCCCGTAGTAGACGTCAAGGCCCGCGCCGACCGACACGGAATCCGAGATGCGCCACGCCAGCTCCGGGGAGGCGTCCGCCACGGACATTTTGGAGGTAAGGGGTATGGGTCCGTCGCGTTCCCAACGTGTCTGGCGTCCGAACGGAACATGCATGCCAAGACCCAGAGCAAGATCCGTTTTCTGCTCCGTTTCATGCAACGGCCAGGCGATGGCGAACGCGGGCAACAGCCCCCAGGGCGACGCCGTATCGGTCTGTCCCAACGGTCCGCTGTAGTCGGCGTGGCTATAGCCGAGCATCCCGGAAACTTGCACCTGACGCGATGGCACGTCGACAAGATTGGCCGGATTGTTGAAAGCCGCCGCCGCGTCGTCACACCAGACGATATTGTTGCCGGCCTTGCCTAAAGAGGCCGCCGTATCGGGGGGGTTGCGAAATCCGTCCGCCCATGCGGCTTGCGTGAAGATGCCTGCCGCAGCCAGTGCGGAGAAACTCAATAAGTTCAATCGTGTCATAGAATGATCGCCCCTTGCCATACGCCAATTGGACATTAACGAACAGTTACACCACCATATACTGATCATTAGCACCATCCGTGCCATATAGCATAGAACGTGGTTTCAAAGCTCGGACTGAGGGGCCTCCGCTCAAACGGGGAATTAACCCCATTGATCGACGCACGCCTATGCCCGAAAATGTACAAGGAGTGTAATTTTCAAATATTCTGACTTTCCCGTGTACATTTTTGAACTTTGAGGTGGACAATCGCCCCGAACCGGTGCGAAACTACCAACCTAAAATCATGAACGAGGTCTATCATAATGATGATCGCCGTGCAGTCGTTACCGGAATCGGGGTGGTTGCGGCCAACGGCATCGGTGTGGCCGAGTTTTGGCGAACGTTAGTCGAGGGGCAGTCTGCGGTCGGGCCGATCACGCTGTTCGATGCCTCCAAGTTTCCGAACCGCATTGCCGCCGAGGTCAAGGGGTTCGATCCTGAGCGCCATCTGGCGGCAACGGTTAAGTGGAGGCGCCTGCCGCGGCAAACGCTATTCGCCTTGGCCGCACTGGATATGGCGTTGGCTGACGCGGGATTGGCGGACGGCAACCTTGTGAAAGCTGCTCGTCCTGTTCATGTCCTGATGGGGGTCAGCACAAGTTCCATCGAGGTGCTCGAAGAAGCGGGGCTCAGCCTGTTTAAAGGGCATCCGAAATGGGTTCGCCCGTGGGTGCTCTGGGCTTCGCAGCCCCATTGCGCCGCCGCCACTCTAGCCGAGTATCTGGGTGTGCGGGCGGACTTTCACACGATCGCCACAGCCTGCAAAGCCGGCGCTGACGCGCTGCTGGCAGCGGCGGACGTGATACGCACGGGCAGGGCTGACATCGTTGTTGCTGGCGGGGCTGACGCCTCGATCTGCGCGACGACTTGTGCCGCCTTCAGTTCGCGACAGTTGCAGTCCAACCGCAACGACGACCCGCAGCGCGCCAGCCGCCCCTTTGACCGTGACCGCGATGGCGGCGTGTTAGGAGAGGGTGCGG
>CAYSXF010000840.1:0-2645 GCA_964434815.1 uncultured Lentisphaeraceae bacterium | reverse complement strand
AGGCAAGGTCTATCAATAACAGAGGACCTCGCCGTTTTTTGGTTGATGAAGAGGGAAAAAGGAACCGATGTCAGCAACAAAAGAAAAAGCAAAGAAAAGCGAGCCGGCCCCTAAGGCGGCAGCCAAAAAAGCTGCGAAAGCATCCCCTCTGCCGGCCAAGAAGTCGAAGAAAACTCCAGCAGGCGAGGTTCAGGAAGAGTCCGACGAGGTCCTCGACGTTGTCGGAACGGATGGCGTGGCGAGCGACGCCGAGCCGGCGGAACCTTCGCCGGAGGATTTGGAGTTCGACGCCGAAGAGTTGGTCGAACTCGGTTCCGTTACCGATGTGGTCCTGGAAGGCGTGCTGCACGAGGGTGACGATCTGGACGATCTGGACGGCGACATCGACGAAATCGACCCGTACAGCAGCGAGAACGGCGAGCATGCCGAACACGAAGGGCTCGACTTCGACGTCATCGACGGGGCCGAATTCACCGTCGGGTACGAGGCTGAGTTGGCTCTTGACGCGGACCGCGCGGAGGCGAAGGCCAAGCGCGAGGAGCGCAGCGAGCGCATCAAGGGGCTCATCAAGCGTGCCGAAGCCCAAGGCGGCTATCTCGCCTACGACGATATCAACGAGGCGCTCCCGAGCGCCGTGATCAAAGACACGGATATCGAGTCGTACCTGGCGATCTTGCGCGGGATGGACATCGAGATCATCGACGCCTCTGAGGTCGACCGTTTCCGCAGCGAGCATGAGCAGGAAGAGCAGCGCGGACGCGGCAGCCGCATGGACTTCTTCGACGATCCGATCCGCATGTACCTGCACCAGATGGGGCAGGTGCCGCTCCTGACGCGAGAGCAGGAGGTCGAGATCTGCAAGCGCATCGAGCTGGCGGAGAGCAAAGAGCGCGAGATGTTCAACCAGTTCGCCTTCACGCCCCGGCTGTATCTGGAGCTGATCGACCGGCTGGAGACCGGCACGGAGCGTTTCGACCGTGTCGTGACCGATAAGTTCGCCGACAGCCGCGACGCCTATATGGAGGGGATCGGCAAGATCAAGAAAAACCTCCACAACGCGCAGACCAAAATCCAGAAGGCCTATGAGGCGGTGGTCGCGTCCGGCAAGGACGATGGCAAGCGGAAGCGCGCGGTGAAGACGCTGGAGAAGGCGCGCCACGAACTGGTCGGCGTGTTCCAGAGCCTGAATTTCAAACAGAAGATTTTGGAGAGCCTTTGTACGGAGGCGGACGAGAAGATCTACCGCCCATACAAGCACATGCTGACTGAGCAGGGAAAACTGCTCAAGCAGCGGCAGACCAAGAAACGTGACCAGACCCTGCAAGAGATCGCGCTGCGCGTGGCAGCTCTCGAGCTGGAGTTCGGCATGGATCCAAAGGAATTCCTCGCGAAATTCGAGGAGTTGCGCGACGTGCTGCGCTCCGGGCAGAAGGCCAGAACCGAAATGGTCGAAGCCAACTTGCGCCTGGTGATCAGCATCGTCAAGAAGTACATGAACCGCGGCCTTTCGTTCCTCGACTTGATTCAGGAGGGGAACACCGGCCTGATGAAGGCCGTGGAGAAGTTCGAGTATCGTCGTGGCTACAAGTTCAGCACCTACGCCACGTGGTGGATCCGGCAGGCTGCGACCCGGGCGATCGCTGACCAGGCCCGCACCATCCGCATCCCGGTTCACATGATCGAGACGATCAACAAGTTGCTCCGTGTTCAGAAGAAGCTTGTTCAGGAACTGGGACGTGAACCCACGCCGGAAGAAGCCGCCGAAGAGATGGACATTCCCGTCGAGCGCGTGCGTGCCGTGTACCGCATGGCCCAGCAGCCGATTTCGCTGCAGAGCCCGGTCGGCGACGGTGACGACGCGCATTTCGGCGACTTCATCGAAGACAAGTCCGCAGAGAACCCTTCAGAGATGACCGCTTACAGCATGCTGAAGGAGCGTCTGCAGGAAGTGCTGACAACGCTGACCGATCGTGAGCGCCAAGTGTTGGATTACCGGTTCGGCTTGACCGACGGCTATTCCCGCACGCTGGAGGAGGTCGGCAAGCAGTTCAACGTGACGCGCGAGCGCATCCGCCAGATCGAGGCCAAGGCATTGCGCAAGCTGCGTCACCCCACACGACTGCGCAAGCTGGAGGGCTTCCTGGAAACGCGCTGATGCGAGTGCGGCGCCGCGCGCGAGCGGGGTGCCTCCGCAGGCCTTCTCACCGACCAGTTGCGTGAGGTGAGGTTATTTGCAGTGCGATCTTCTGGCAGAGTCGTGTGGTCAATCCAAACAAAGTGAACCAAGGAGGTTCTTTTGGCACAATGTGTGTTTATGACGTCCCCCGTGCTCTGTGGCACGGCAGTGGGCGCAGCGGCCGGACTTCTGGTCGGCTATCTCGCCGGCAAGTTCGGCAGCCGCGGCGGAAGCTACGGTGAGTATGGAAGCGGAAGCGGAGGCGATGGCGACTGCATAGAGATCTATGTCGGAAACCTGAGCTACGACATGACCGAAGCGCATATGCGTAAAGAGTTCGAAAAGTACGGCGTGGTGAAGTCCGCCCGAATCATATCGAACCGTTTCAACCACAAGTCGAAGGGCTTCGGTTTCGTCGAGATGCCGAACCGCCCCGAGGCCGAGGCGGCGGTCAAAGCGCTCCACGATA
>CAYSXF010000839.1:0-2652 GCA_964434815.1 uncultured Lentisphaeraceae bacterium | reverse complement strand
AACGTCAAACGGGCCGCCGCCGATTGTGAATTCGAATTTACGCGAGGCAAGACTGAGCCTGCGCTGACGCCCATCCGGAGGCCCATCGCGCCGCCGCAGTTTCTGCCGGAGTCGGACGTCTTTACTGAATCGCTGGAGGTGTCGGTGGTGTCGAAGACGCCCGGCGTCGAGCTTCGTTACACGCTCGACGGCAGCGAGCCCACGGCACGGTCGGCGCTTTATGTGAAACCCATCAAGATTGACAAGAGCTGCCAAGTGCAGGCCCGCGCTTTCCGTCCGGGGCAGACGGACGTGCCGTTCGCGACGGACGGCACGCGCGTCAGCGACATCAGCTTCGCGCGGTTCCGCAAGGAGCCGCTGCGCCCGGCCATGCAGGTGGAGGCCACGCAGCCGGGGCTCGTCTACGACTACATGAAAGGCCGCTGGTTCAGGCTCTTCGGTTCGGCCGACCGGCTGGCCGCGAAAAGCTCAGGGACGGTTGATCGTCTTCTGGATGTGAGCATGCGGCAGACCGATGACCCGTTCGCCGTGCGCTACACCGGTTATCTCGACGTGCCTGCCGCCGGAGTCTACACGTTCCACGCGCCGAAAGAATATGTGGTGAATGGCTGCGAGCCGGGGTATGACTTGCGGGTGTTCGTGGACGGCGAAGAATGGCGGCTCGGGCAGATGTGGCACGGCCGCGGGCAATGGTCGGTGCCGCTCGCCAAAGGGCTGCACCGGTTCCAGGTGGTCTTCGCCGACGCACGGGCCAAGGACGTCGAGCGGCAGCGAATCGACTACTGGTGGGGGTATCCGTCGCCGTGGGTCGTGTGGCGCGGCGCTGCGCCTGTGCTCGAACTCTCCGGGCCGGGGCAGGCGCGGCAGCCGGTACCGACGGCATGGCTGAGATGTGCTCCGCGATGAGCTCGAGCCCCGCTTCCTCCTTCAAGCGTCCGTCCATTCGATCCATGTTTTGGCATGCGAATATCACTTATTCGAATATGTGAGAGGGAGTGGCAACGGTGGAGTAACAAAAGGACGTGACACAGGCGGATGTGGCATTCGAGGGGGTTGTTGCCACTTGTGCGAAGGAGCCGGACGACCTAAATGTGCGTGCGTGTCTGCCTCGTTTAGAACCCTTACGCGAAACGCAGGCCACCGCCGCCGCGGCAGATGCGGCGCAACGTGCCGAGGGCGCTTTGGGGCGTGTAGGCTCCGGTGACTTTGCCGCCCGCCTCGCTGCTCACTTCGATCCTGAAGCGATAACCGGTTCCCTGGACGTCGACCAGATGGCTGTTGGTCGACACGGCCGGGTCGGCCACGATGCGGGACAGGGTGCGGTCAAATCCCAGACCGGCCAAGGCGATGGCGGCATGTACGTTCACATTCCGGGGGAATTTGACGCAGGCCGCGCGGGTGGGCCCCTCGTAAACCACTTGGTAAGTGTCGGGTGGCAAGCCCAGGCTGGCGGGGCTTTTGGTCGTGGTCACCGTCACCGACTTGAGCGTCGGCCCGGCATCCATCAGGCCATCCATGCCGATGATGGCGCCGTGCGGCAGAAAAACCTTCCGGCCGTGTCTGACGGCCGTTTCTTCCAATGCGGCCCGAAAGGGTTCGTCGGCCAGCGCGGTGACCGAAAACAACAGCAAGTCGGAACGCTCCACCAGGCGCACGGCCACGGCCTTGAGGAGGTCGGCGTGCGCAGCCTCGACGACGAGGTCGGCAGGCCGGGTCAAGAGGTCGGCCTGCCCGGTGACTCGGCACGGGGGCGGGAGATCCTGCAGGCGCTTCTCATCCACGTCGAACACGTAGCTTAGCGCGATCTGCTCGGTTGCCGTATCCGCCAGCACCTGCCGCGCGAGAAAACCGCCGATCGAACCACATCCCAATATTCCGATACGGACTACATTCATTCCAATGCCTTTCCCAATTCCCGACCGTAAAACGCCCCCATCATATGGCTTTTGACGCCCTCCGTCAACGCCGGGCGTCAAAAAGTCCCCACAGAGGGTTTCAACGTGAGCCTGCGGGTTTCGCAAATAGCGCGTTTGGCCTTGGCTGACAGCCAGACGCTCATGCGAAGAAGGACGTGAAGGGTGCGCTTTCGGGAGCCAGGTCGTGCGCTTCGATCTTGTCGGCGGCGATTAGGAAGGCCATGGCCTGCACGATGGCGACGGCGCTCTCGCGCATGTCGCGGTAGGCCATCGCGCCCGGAAGTTCTGGCAACGCGGCGGGGATTTTGTCCCTGAATCGGCGATTGAGATTTTGAGCCATGCTATTTTGCTACTGAAAAGAAATTACTGAAAAGAACACTTGCATCCGGCATCCGGAATGTGACACCATTTTTTCAGTGGAAACGCGTTTTACATATGAAAGTTCTGTTTTCGCGGATGGAATATGGTGCGCGTTTACGCGGGGCCTTTCGAGGGGCTTGACGCAGGCGACGGACAGACAGGTTTTGAAACGTTTTCCGCCCGGCGGACAATGGTCGCCGAGGTGGCGGGTTTGAAATACAGGAGACAGAACATGAATAAGAACGCGAACAAGATGATGGCCGCGTGCGCGGCGGGGTTGCTGGCGGTTGGACACGTGCTGGCGGCGGATGGGACGTGGGTATCGACAGGAGCTGTCTCTTATACACATCTGACGCTGCCGACGAATAGAGAGGTG
>CAYSXF010000838.1:0-2655 GCA_964434815.1 uncultured Lentisphaeraceae bacterium | reverse complement strand
TACGAGATTCTGCCTGTCTCGTGGGCTCGGAGATGTGTATAAGAGACAGGTGCGCAAAAGCTCCGTCCTCGGCGCGGGCCCGATCGTCGTGACGGCGTTCCGCGGGCTGGTGCCCACCGCGAACGCGACCGGACCGACGACACCGCAAGGTGTGGATAACGACGATCCTGCGGCGGCCGAGGGTTACTTTATCGGTGTCGACAATGCGAGCTTTGGCAAGTTGATTGTCCGCCGCGTGAGCACGCCGGGGGGCACACCGACGATCTCCTCCAACATCTCGCTCACCGTCCCGACGACCACATATCCGATCACTGTCCCGCATTTGGGAAACACAGGCGGGTCCAACGGCAACCTGGACGCGTTGGATGACCGGCTCTTCGCCGCGCACATCCGTAACGGACGGCTCTGGACCGCGCACAATATCCAGGTCAACGGCTCGGGCGTGGCCTCTGGCTCGGGTGGCCGCAACGGGTCGCGCTGGTATGAGATTCAGAACCTGACCACCACTCCCAGTCTGGTGCAGTCGGGGACGGTTTTCGACTCGGCAGCGAGCAATCCGAAAAACTATTGGATTCCCTCGATCATGGTCTCCGGTCAGGGACATGTGGCCATGGGTTTCAGCACGGCGGGAACCACCAACCGGGCCAACGCGGGAACCGTGGGCCGGCTCGCTGGCGATACGCTCGGAACGATGCAGACGCCCGTGGACTACACGGCCAGCACCACAGCCTACAATCCGTCGGGCGATCCCGGCGGCTCAAGCGGACGTCGCTGGGGCGACTTTTCCTACACCAGCTTGGATCCGAGCGATGACATGACGATGTGGACAATCCAGGAGTTCTGCGATGCGAACAACAGCTACGGCGTTCGCGCGGTCCGTCTGCTTGCCCCGCCGCCAGCTACGCCCGTTTCGTGCTCACCGGCGAGCCTGATGGCGGGAGGGTCGAATGTGAGTGTGGCGGTGACAGGTGCCAGCCTCTCTGGATCAGGCTTTTTCGATCCGGGGCTAGGCTTTCCGAAACGGCTTGCGGCGGTTGTGAACGGCGGGGGCGTCACGGTCACTGGCGTGGCCTTCTCGAATCCTTCCAATATCACCATCACCGTTACGGTTTCTGCGGGGGCGGCCACGGGCGCGCGGACCGTCACGGTAACGAACGCCGACGATCAGGCTAGCACGAGTGCCGCCGGTATCCTCACCATTGTGGCGGCGCCGCCACCGACGGTGACGGTCAGCGCGAGCAAAGCGGGCAACGGCACAATCAGCCCGACAGGCGCTGTGACGGTGGCGTACAACGGCACGACCAATTTCCTGATCACGGCAGACGCGGGATATCATATTGGCAGCATCCTTACCAACGGCAGCAACCTTGCGGGCAGCCCGTACTCGGACAACAGCTTCACCAGCACGAACTTCGTGTGGAGAAACGTGACCACGAACGGGACGGTGGTGGCGAACTTCGCCGAGAGTTTCGCGCCGCTGGGGACGCCGGTGCCGTGGCTTATCCAGTACGGTCTGACGAACGGGACGCCTGCCGCAGAGGAGCTGACGGACACGGATGGGGACGGCCTGCCCGCGTGGCAGGAGTATGTGGCTGGCACGGTTCCCACGAACAGGGCATCGGTCTTCTTATCCCTGATCGCGGTGAGCAACAGCGTGCCGCGGGTGACTTGGACGCCGGATCTCGGAACGGCGCGCACATACACTGTTATCGGAAGGACAAATCTGGTTGATGGCGTTTGGGGGGTGACCAATGCCGGCAGCCGTTTCTTTAAGGCGAAGGTCTCTCTGCCTTAATCGGAAAAACGGGTGCGGAAAGGAGAATGCGGGATGACGGTTGTGGACTCTGCTTATTGGGGGCACTGCGCGGACGCGCTGGATCAAGCCCTCGGGAAAACACCTTTTTATGCGGCCTGGCGCGCCTTGGATCTCGGGCGGGGCACATCGGTGTCACACCGCTACTCGGCATTACCCGTGCTGACGAAGGCTGATATCCGGGCGCATTTTCCACAAGGTTTCGTGCCAGACGGGGTCGACTTTGAATCGGAACTCGCAAGCGGGCGCGCCTCCTACGTTTCGACCAGCGGGTCGACGGCCGACCAGGTGACGCTCTTCTGGGCGCAGGCGTGGTGGGATCAGTCCGAGCGGGCCAGTTGGAAGCTGAACGCGCATCTGCGGCGCGTGGCGAACGGCGAGCACCGCGAGGCGGTCTTGGCGTCGCCGCGCTGCGTCGGCCCGTACCGGCCCGGGGATATGCTTCCGGTGAGCGAACGCACGCTGGGGCGGCTGCTGTTTCTGAACCAGACCATCAACCCCGGTAACTGGACCGCTGATGAAATGCGCCGGATGCTTGGCGAACTGGCCGAGTTCCGCCCGGTCGTGCTGGAAGCCGACCCCTTCTACCTGGCCGCGCTGGCCGCCTTCGCGCTAGATCGCGGCCTGGCGGTGTATCAGCCGGACGTGATCACCTTCACGTACTCGTTTCCGGCGAAGGTGTTTCTGAACGTGATCCGGCAGGTGTTCGCTGCGCCGCTGGCCAGCTCGCACGGCTCGACGGAGACGGGGTACGTGTTCATGGAATGCGAACACGGGCGGATGCATCAGAACATCGATTCGTGCCACGTGGACTTCGTGCCAGTCGAGACCCGCGCGTCCGG
>CAYSXF010000837.1:0-2657 GCA_964434815.1 uncultured Lentisphaeraceae bacterium | reverse complement strand
ACACCTCTCTATTCGTCGGCAGCGTCAGATGTGTATAAGAGACAGCCATTACACTGTTCGGAGGAACAGCCGATTTGCAGGGGTGCTGCGAGTATTTCGGGGGCTTAACCATGCGCGACCAAGCCTCGGTCACAGGCACCTCTTCCGGCTGGTTTATTCTGAACGGAACCAATCCGGGTGACTTGAAAACGGACGGGGTCGGCGATGCGGGAACCATCGGCGCAAAACTCGCCCTTACGTCACAATACGGAAATGTTCTGAGCAACCGGACACAAACGCTGAACATCTTAACCGGCACCCGTCTTACCATTTCAGGCCCCATTGTCGATACGGTGGACGGCATCGTCTTTACCGGCGCGGTTCGCAAAGTGGGCGGTGGATTGCTCATCTTAAGCGGCACCAACACCTACCGAGGCGGCACGACGGTGAACGAGGGCGTTGTCGTTGTGAGCAACAGCGCGGCGTTGGGGGCGGGTACCGTAAACTTGGCGGGCGGCGAACTTAAAATCGCGAACGGCACGTGGATGATCGCCAACGCGGTGAATGCGGTGAGCAATGTGATGATCAACACAGACGGCACGCTCATGCTGTTTGGAGCGATCACCAACAGCGGCAGTCTCGTCAAAACGGGTGCAGGAACATTGGCACTGTATGGCCCGAACAGTTATAGCGGATCCACGATCATTAACGGCGGCACGCTTCAGCTCAACGCAAGCGTGCCCAGCGGCACAGCCACCCTCTGGCACTTCAACACTCCCGGCAATCTCGGGCTAGACTCATCGACAAACGGCAACACTCTGATCGGCGCAGCAGGAACACCGGCCTATAACGCCGCCGGGAAATTCGGGGGATCATTGTATCTCGACGGCAACTCCACGATGACTAATGCCGTTTTCCCGAAAGGGGTGCCGACGGGTAGCAGCCCTTACACCATCGCCCTTTGGGAAAAAGACAATGGTTCGCCTGCCAACGGAGGCTTTGTGGGCTGGGGAACTGGCATTGCAAATCAGTGTAATAACTTCCGTCTCCATGGCGCAAATGGCCTCAACAGCTACTGGTGGGGCGCAAACGATTGGATCTTAACGGGGCTCAGCACAAACCCTAAGGACGGCAACTGGCATCACATTGCCACCACATGGGATGGCACAACGTCGGCGGTGTATGTGGACGGCACACGTGTTGGCACGAAAAGTCGGACGGGGCTGAATGCGCAGGCAGTGAACTTTATCGTCGGAAAAACGACGGGCGACGTTGCTTTCAAAGGCTGGCTGGACGATCTGCTGATTGCCAACCGCGCGTTCAGCCAAGCCGAACTTCTGTCGGTCATGAACAATGGCTATATGGACGCCAACACCCGCATCCTCCCGTCCGACACGCCGCTTATCGTCGCCTCTGGCGCAACGCTTGACTTGAATGGCACCAGCCAGACAGTTGCCAGCCTGCAGGGCGGTGGTTCGGTGACAGGCGGCGTGTTGACCGTGACGGCCTCACTGGCGCCCGGAGGAACCAATGCGATCGGAACACTGACCGTGTCCGGAGACTTTGCGTTGGGCGAGAACGCATCGATCGACTGGAATTATGGCGACAGCGGAACTCAAGATCTTGTGCAGGTGAACGGGGCACTCACGTTGCCCGCCCTGGCGAATGTGGCCATCAGCCGGGTGACAGGTTCGTCGGCCGCACTGCCCAAACAGGCCGTAATCCTTTCGAGTTCAGTATCCATCGCGCGGACAAACTTAAGCGGCTGGCAAGTTGTAGCGAGCGGAAATAACGCTTGGCGCGTGAAGGTGATCGGCAATCAGGTAGTGGCCATCCGGCTTACAGGCACGCTGCTCAGGGTCCAGTGAGCAACAACACTGGGCATTCGTGGGCAGAAACTCGTTACTTCTCCGCCACTTTCCGCAACTCCGCTTGCGCACGCTCGGCGAGCATCATCGGGCTGTCCCACACCGGCACCTGCGTCAGCGTGGTGTTGCCGCCTTCGCTCACCCATGCGGATTTATCGAGGTCGAACACCTTTCCGGTGATCATTTCCACATAGACCGGGTCTTTGAATGCCACACCCTTGATCGTCAGGTTCACCTGGTCCCAAGCCAACTCGTCGCCCGGAACCTTGTCGCTGTACCAAATCAGAGCGACCGGAGTGGCCGCCTTTTCAAACCCAGCGACCGTCAGTTTCCGTTTCGCATCCG
This sequence comes from uncultured Lentisphaeraceae bacterium, assembly GCA_964434815.1. Taxonomy (GTDB): domain Bacteria; phylum Verrucomicrobiota; class Kiritimatiellia; order RFP12; family UBA1067; genus CAYSXF01. The sequence goes on along the minus strand of CAYSXF010000837.1, from coordinate 465 downwards.
ACTCGTAGCCGAGTAGCCCGATCGCTTTCACCGTGCTGTCGAAAAAGCTCATCATGTGCTGGACGGCGTAGAAGGTCGGCCGCTTGTAGATGAAATCGAGCTGCAGGTTTGAGCGGATCATGCCGAACGACTGCTGCATGTTGGTGTACTTAAGATCGATCATCGTGAAGACATTCGAGGGAATGCCGCGCACGCGGTCCCCCGCCATGCGCCGCAAGTTCCACTTCGCCTGGCTGTACTCCGTCCACGGATACTCGGCCAGCGCGTGCGTCCACTCCAAAATCGCAGGGCAGCCGACCTCGCCCTGGTACAGCTTGTACTTGGAGCTGTAAGCCGCAAGTTCCTTCTGCGCCTTCTCGACCCAGACGTAAGACGTGTCGGGGTTCGTCACATACGGGTGGTACGCCCAGTAGTCGACCGCGTCCAGCTTGTCCGCCGCCTTCAGCGTCTCCAGCACCTCCTTCC
>CAYSXF010000836.1:0-2664 GCA_964434815.1 uncultured Lentisphaeraceae bacterium | reverse complement strand
GCTCGGAGATGTGTATAAGAGACAGGTCTTGCCATTGAGGTAGCAGGGCCAGAGGCAGACATCCCCTTGCAGCTTGTACGTGCCGGCAGGCAGGGTTACAGAGGTCGAGGCGCATCCGTTGCTGACAAGGCTGAGCATCACCGCACCGTAGGGAGTCGAGGGCGTATACAAAAACGCGGACGAAGCTGCCATCGTGATGCCGGCGGAGACTTCGTTGTTTGTGGCAGCCGTGAAGACCCATCCTGGCGCCAGATTGGAGGTCGTGAAAGAAGTCGGGTCGCGGGGATACGTGGTCAGCTCGAAGTCGCCGTTGGGAATTTTCACAAAGTTCGGCTTTGTCTCCGAGACCAGCGTCACCCTGACATCGTCGATGGTGCCCAGCGTGTCGACGCCGATCACGTTACGGCGAAAGAGTAGCGTGTGGTTGCCCGCCTCCAGCCAAGGCAGGCGGAAGTTCTGGCGGACGTAGGCTTGATTGATCATTTGAACCGTCGCGACCGCACTGGTCGTCGCGCCCTCGACGAGGCAAAGGTCGACTTCATGCCTGTTGGAGTAGATGCTGCGCGCAGAGGTGTAGAACGAGACGTCGTAGATACCTGCGGCGGGGAGCGACAGCGTGGTGGACGCGGACGCGTCCTGCTTCAGGGCGAGGACCTGCTTGCCTTCGGGCGCCTCGTAGTCGCACGGCCACTTGTTCGCGTCAGCAGACCGGTTGAAAACGAAGACCGCATTATCGGCTGCGCCGGTTGGAGCCGGGAAGTAAGCCGTCCAGCCATAGTAGGTTTCCCCGTTCGCAATGATGCGGCGGTAGGAGGTGATCTGTTCCGCCTCGAACGTGGCGTTGCTGATCGTCCCCGAAACCTGGAGGGCCACCGTGTTGCTGACGGCGGGCGGCGTCAGAATCAGCGTGCCGTTGCTGACCGTCAGGCGTACGAGGTCCTGCGGCAGCGAGGTCAGCGTCACGGTCCCCGTGCCCTCTTTGATAATTTGACCGGCGCCTGCATTCGACGACACGGTGATGACCGTGTTTGAGGTGATCACTCGGCTTCCGGTTTCTAGCGCGAGGGGAACGGAAACGCGAGCGTCAAGGGCGCCTCCTTGGATGGAGGCGGCGCGGAAGCGGTTGGTGATCGACGAGACGTCGTCCAAGACTGCCGTGCCCGCGCCCTGTTTCTGGAGCGTGCCCTCACCGCTCAGGCGAAGGGTCAGCGTACTGTTTGCGGCCACGTTGGCGGCTACCGTGGCCGCCGCGCTGGCGCGGGCCGCGAGGGGCGCGATTGTTTTCGCGCTCAGCCACTTCTGCATGAGATACTGCTGGACGCGCAAGCGGTCGGTCTCGGAGAGGCGGTTGGTGAAAACCGCCACCTCGCACAGATTGTCGCCTCCCTGGCGAAACGCAGTTCCCACTGAACTAATGTTGCGGTCGTTAAAAAAATTAGCTGCGTGGGCGGTCTTAGTTCCCAGGGCGACTTCCAGCAGGTGCCAGCCGGGTTTGGGGTAAACGATCGTGCCGTCGATCCGTTCGCCATCCTGATAAGTTCGGCCTTGCCGGACCGCTGTTGTCGTCCATTCGGTCGGATTCCAGATTGAGGAATTTGTGGTGCCGGCGGCAGTATTATAATTGGAAATGTGAAAGTCAGGTGTGCCGGTCATCGCGCCGAAAATGAAACCGTAGGACTGGAATACGCCGTGGATGGCGAAGACGTGGCAGATGTTCGCGATGTCTGCGGTTGCGTTCGCGGGCGTGGTCCAAGTCATCGTGCGGAGCGAAGCGGCATAGCAGCCGAACCAGACGGACGGCATCGTGCCGCTGACGCCGGCATTGAAGGCCAGTTGGGGCGAGATGTTCGTGAAGGCCCAATTGGCCACGGCGCGCGTGTACCGGAACGGCGCGACGGTATTGGTTTCGCGCGCGTCCAGCCAGACGTCCGCATAGGTGTTGCCGTTCGACGAGACGGTGACGACGTTCGTGGTGGCGTCGACCCAGAAGGCAGCGTTAGAGAGGACATCCAACGGGCAGGCGATGGGGGCGATGGCTGTGTTTGTGTCGCCCCGGACGAGCAGTGACCCCTCGCGGACGACGAGGCTGCCGCCCGACTGCACGGTGAGGTTGGAGGTCGCCAGCGTAAGGGTGCCCTGTCCGGTCTTGTTGTATGTGCCTTCCGAGATCAAGAGACGGTCGACGAGATTCGACGTCTCGCCTACGGGCACAGACGCGCTGACGGTTTCGCGGTAACCGGCGCCCGATGGCGCGGCCCCAGCATCGGAGGGCGACAGAACGAATGACAAGACGCAAACGTATAGTGACGCAAAACATCTCCAAGTGATGTCCCAAGACCGTTTGTTCATCGCGGTATCCTCCTTACTAATTACGAGTTCTTTTCTACAGCTCCTTGATGCGCACGCTGCGGAAGTAGATCGACGCATTACCGTGCTTACCCTGCAAGCCGATGCGGCCCTTGGTCGGCAGCTCGGCCCACGCGCGGCTCAGCCACGGCGGGATGTCCGTGCCGTCGGGGTTCTTCTTGGCGGAAGTCCACTGAGAGAGATCCGTGTCCACCGTGATCTCGCCATTCACAGCCACGGTCACATGCTTGCCCTGCGCGGTGACCGTCATGCCTGTCTCTTATACACATCTCCGAGCCCACGAGACAGGCAGAAATC
>CAYSXF010000835.1:0-2666 GCA_964434815.1 uncultured Lentisphaeraceae bacterium | reverse complement strand
CCGTGAGACGATTCATAGAAGCTCGCGCCCACAAGAGTGACGCCGACCCGGACACTCCTCGCATGAACCTGCTGCTTTCCGGGCCGCCCGGAACAGGCAAGACAGAGTTCGTGAAATATCTGGGATCTGTTTTGGGGACTCGCGTAGTGACCCGGATGGGAAGCGATTTGCTCGACAAGTACGTCGGCGGCACCGAGCAAAACATCAAGCGGGCGTTTGCCGAGGCCGCTGCCGAGAGGTCCATCCTGTTCCTCGACGAGGTGGACGGGCTGTTGCAGTCGCGAGAGCGGGCTGTCCGGTCGTGGGAAGTCACCCAGGTGAACGAACTGCTGTATCAAATGGAGAACTTCGGGGGGGTGCTGATCTGTGCGACCAACTTCATCGACAACCTCGATCCGGCGACGCTCCGAAGGTTCACTTTCAAGCTGACGTTCGAGTATCTCACGGACGAGGGTAAGCGTCTTTTTTTCAGCCGCCTGTTCGCGGCGTTCGGAATCGGTCAGCTCGCTCCCGACGAAGAGTTCCGTTTGCGGCGCATCCCAAACCTTGCTCCCGGAGATTTCCGGACGGTGCGGCAAGGCCTTTATTATCTCGGCTCTGGAGCGACAGCGGCGCAGATCTTGGACGGACTGGAGCGGGAGAGCGCCGCCAAGCAGGGCAGCAAAGCGGGGTCGCTCATCGGGTTCAGGTGAGGAGGGGTTGGCTGGCTTGTGGTCAACAGCTTTAAGAAAACCGAAGTGGTAGGAGACCTATTTCTTACCTTGGCTGTCGAGTTTTCTGGAATAGCTGTCCCAGATCTTGGCGACCTCGCGGAGGTCGTCGTCGCTCATATGCCCGTGCAGGCTGTAGAGGTCGGGAACTCCCAGTTCCGGGGCGCGTCGCAGGTAGTCGAGCGTCTCCTCATGCGACGAGGAAAATTCATCGTCGGTGTCGACGCTGATTCCCGGAAAGGCGGTCTTGAAGAGCTTGGCCCGGAACTCGCGGACTTCCCATAGTGCCCGCAGTTGCCCGTTGTAGTCGTGCAGGCGGCACTGGTCGGTGACCTCGGCGAAGTAGGGGTGGGCGCAACTGGTGTTGAACAGGCAGTCAGGCTTGATCGCTTTGGCTGAATCATGAAGCAGCGTCATCAGGCGCTTCAGCAGTTCGATGCCGTAAACCCCGCGCTCGCGGGTTGCCAGGTTGTTGCCAAGCGGCATGCAGTTGGCGAAGTCGATCTTGAAGCCGTCGCAGTTGAAGCAGCCCTGCTCCGACGAGAGCAAACGGCGCATCGTCTCTTGGATGCGGCGGCGATAGGCGGGCGAAGTCGGGTCGGCGCCGTAGGGGGTGCAGAGGCAGTGAACACACTCCTCGGAGCGGAGCCCCTCGTTGTCCCAGGATTTCAGCCAGAGCACAACCCGCCGCCCTTTGGCGTGCTCGCTGTCGGTGAAGGCCCGCATGTCGGGCCATTTGGCCGGGTCGGGCAAGAGTTCGCCGTATTGGGCCTGCCACTTGTCGTCGATGATGATGGCGGAAGGCCTCAGCCCCAACTCGTCGAGGCGCTTGGACATCGCGGTGTAGCTCTTCTGGTTGGCGCCGTCGTAAACGGTGCCGGGACTCTGATAGGACTGCTCGCCCCAGCCGCAGAAGAAGGGGCCGAGCCACCAGCGGGGCGCGTTGTCGCGGGCGGCCCTGCGGCAGCCGCCTGACTGGTAGAGCCACTCGGCATGGGCGGCGAGGGCGGCGAACACGTCGTCCCCCGCAGTGAAGGTCAGCGCGGGGAGTTCATGCGAGCCGTCCACCGTAGTGTACCCGAGAAAATCGGTCGAGAAAAGTCCGTCGCGGAACGCGTCGAACTCGCACGTGAAGTGGTCGAGGTTGTAGGCGCTGGGCTTGGGTGCCAGCCCAATCGCGCAGCTTCCGGGGAACTTGCCGACAAAGGGGAAAGCCAGCAGGGGCGGGGTCATGTAGCCCAGCTCGATGCTGCCTCTCTCCATTGTGTTGCGCCACTGCGGCGTAGCCTGCGCGCCGCCCAGCGCGACGGGAAGCAGGTAGCGCGTCACCTCGTAGCCGAGCTTGGGGCTGCCCTTTTCAGACTGCGAGAAGAAGCGCGTCTTGCCGAGCTTGCCGCGCCCCTGGACCGTGACGCGCAGGACCGCCGCCGCTCCTTCGACGGACAACGCATACTCCTTCTTCTCCCAGTTGGAACTGCGGACGGTCCAGACGCAGCGGTTGCCTTCAGACCGGAAAGCAGGCGCGAACAGGTCACGGTCGGGCTGCTCCTCGGTGTCCACCGACACCCGCGCGGGCAAGTCGAACAGGATGTGGCCTTCTAGCGAAACGGAAAGCGTCAGGGCAGAAGCCGCGAGTTGCAGCTTGCCAACCGTGAAGGTGGCAGGATTGTTGCCGGTTTCCGCAGAAGCCGCAGTGCCGGTCGCGATAACAGCCGCAAGGATGAACGTTGCCGTTCTCATTTATTTTGCTCCCGTGTAGATGCGCACGTTGTCGAAGGTGTCCCCGCCCAGCGTGAAAACGCCGATCCGGTCCAGCCCTGACAGAAACTGGGCGTCCCGGTATTCCAGAACGCGTCTGCCGTCAACAGAGAGTTCGCACAGCGGCGGCACGAATTGCGCCGTGACGTGATACCGTTTGCCAGCCTCGAGCATCGGGACCTTTTCGCTGAGCACAAC
>CAYSXF010000834.1:0-2667 GCA_964434815.1 uncultured Lentisphaeraceae bacterium | reverse complement strand
GTGTACAGCTTCGCCGGTGACGGCCCAAGCCAAAGGTCGTAGTCCAACTCTGGCGGCACCGGCATCGTGGCGGGCATGGTGTCGAGCGGCGGCACGTCAGCATACACTTTCGCATACACACGCTTGACCTTGCCGATGCAGCCGTTTCGGACAACCTGACAAAGCTGGTGAAAGGGTTTGCAGGCGCGGACTTCCGTGTCAGTCCGAAAGATGCAACCATACTTCTTCACCGCGTTTGCGATCACCCGCCCCTCCTCGACGGTCAGCGAAATCGGCTTTTCTAGCGCGATGTCCTTCCCTGCTTTGGCCGCAGCGATCGCCATGTGGGCATGCCAAAAATCGGGCGTGGAGATCATGACTGCGTCCACATCCTTGCGGGCAAGCACCTCGCGGAAATCGCGGATCATCGCGCACCCTTTGTAGGAGCCGGTGCCCATCTCGTTCGCATAATTGGCCTCCACGGCCTGCCGGGCCAGATCCATGCGCCAGGCGTCCACATCGCACACGGCAACGACCTGCACGTCCTTCGACCATAGAAACCATGGCATGTTGGCGTAGAACACCTGCCGCCCCGTGCCGATCATGGCGAGATTGATCCGGCTGTTGGCAGCCACGTGCCCGCCAAGGCCGAGCGCGGCAGCGGACACCAGGTTTGGGAACGCTGCCGCCGAGCCGGCCAAGGCTGAGCGCTTTAAGAAACCGCGTCGCGTCAGTTTGTCAGTGTGATTCATGTCATTCACTCTATCGCTGTTTCATTAACTCCGCAAGAACCGCTTGTTGACCTTGCGATACCAAGAGACATCGGACCAGTTTTTCCAATAAGGATGTGAGTAGTTCCACGGCGTAACGCCCCAGAACTTATGCTCGGCGGCAAGCGTCATGCACTGTTCGCACCAGTCGCGAAGCCAGGTCCAGTCGAGATCGGAACGCCGCCGCGCCACCCGCAAGGGTAAGGGACGCTTGTCCCAGAAATGCCCGCCGTGTGCTTGTCATGGTCTTTTCTCCGTTTTGACGAGACTACTTCGTTGCGTCTCCTTTGATCACGCGCGTGGCTGCGGCGATGGCCTCGACCGCGCGGCGGACGTCCTCAGTGTGGATGCCGGCTTGAGAACCGCGGGGCCAGGAGAAATCCTTGAGGACCGCGTCGAGCCGGGCGAGGGCTGCCTGTTTTTCCGGCGACGGTGCGGCCGCAGCCCATTCGCGCAGCAGACGGATCTTCTCGAAGTCTTCGATGCCGTCGCGCAACCGCTCGAAGCGGATGGAGCTGCGGTTGCCGGGATACACGAAGAAGCAGTCGCCGGTCGGCCACTTGGTGTAGTCGGTTGAGACCAGCGGGTCTTCCACCCACGAGCAGTAGGCCCATCGCAGGAAGCCGTCGAACCCGTTCGCCGCCGCGAAGAGCCCCAGCCACTCCGCCTCGGCCGGCGGCGAGAAGGTAAAGGTGTTGGGCCGGTTCGGTCCGCAGCAGACGTAGAAGGTGGTCCGCTTGCCGGCCTTGCGTCGTGCCGCCAATTCGTCGGCAGTGAACTCTCGGCTGGTGCTGATGCTCGGGGAAACGTCGTCGACCTCGCGCGTCAGTTGGCTAGGGTGGTTGATGGCGGAGGCCACTTTCAATTCGGGCGCGTGCTTCGCGAGCGTGGCGAGCGCACCGCGCATCAGCGCGTCGGGCCGCTCGTCCATGCCGATGCGCGCGCGCTCCAGCCAGCCTTTCGATGCCAGATGCCGGGTGAAATCCTTGAGGAAACGTCCCCAATACTCGTCGTATTCCGGCGTGCCGGGCTTGAGTTCAACGTCCATGGTGGCCTGCTTCGCCTCGTCGGTATAACGGAACTTCAGCGACCAGGGAACCATCGAGTAGCAGTGGATGCGGGCCTGGCTCATTCCGACCTCGTCTGACATGAAGGTGACCCACCTGTCGAACACCGAGTAGTCGTAGGCCCACGAGCCGTCGGCCTTCTTGATCCATTCGACCATGCCGGGTATCCAGTCGTAGATCTGCGCGCCCCACGGCTCGTGATAGAGGGAGCACGTGATGGTTTTCTGCCCGGCGTCGGCAAGGCGCTTCATGAGGGGCTTCAGCAGGGCGAAATGCTCGGGCGACCACAGGGGCACGCAGTGGTAACGGGCCACCGCCTCCGGCTGCTGCCAGAGGTCGAGGTGGAATTGCCACTCCTTGGGCGCGGGCAGCGTGGCGGCCAAGACCTCAAGCGCGATGGGGTACGCGATCGTCCCGGAGTCGGTGCGAACCGTGACCGCGCCGGCATAGTTTCCCGGCGCGGCGCTGGCAGGCACATCCACGGTCAGCCAGACTGGGCGGTTGGCGCCGGACAGGAGCGTCAGCCGGGGCTCTGTGTCCAGAATATCCCCGAGCGGCTGGGCCTTCGCGAAGTTGGTCTGAACGCCGCCCGTGTTCTTCCACTCGTCGCCCGTCACGTTGCCGAGCGTGTAGCGGACGAAATTCGCCTGCACGGGGATGGCGGACGCACCGTTGCGCAGCACGGCGGACTCCACGCGCAGGTTGGCCTGAGTCACGCCTGCGCTCACGGCGATCTGGGCGCTGACCCGTTCGCCGCGCCACGCGCAGAGCTTGATTCCAGCGGCAGCCGGCGCGAGAGCCAGCGGGCCGGTTGGCGCGTAGCGGGTGTCCACATCCCCCACCCCGCCACC
>CAYSXF010000833.1:0-2668 GCA_964434815.1 uncultured Lentisphaeraceae bacterium | reverse complement strand
CTTCCATAACACCGGACACATGGGCGCGTTCTGGAACGAATTCCTGCCGATGCTGATGCGCGGTTCGGATTTGCCGTTCTCGCTGGAGCCCGGCGGCCCGGCCGACAGCTTGCAGGGCTTCAAGCGCATGCTGGGCTACTACTTCACCGAGGGCATCCAGGCGATCCATTACTTCATCCACGTCGGCAACATTTACTGGCCGGACGATATCCGTGCCCACTTTGAGCGCATCCGCCCCCTCATCGACACGGTGGGCAAGGTCCACCCGCCCAAGGCTGAGATCGCCATGCTCTTCAGCGACCGCATCGACAACCTGACCGGGTTCCCGTGGGGACAGAACCCGAACGTGAATCTCGCGTCCGGCTATTTCTCGTGGCCGCTCAACGGGGAGTTCACGGGCGAGTACGATTTCGACGGGCTGACCGATCAGGACTTCGCCGACGGCACAGCCGATCCTTACAAGCTGATTATCGGCGCGAACCTTTCGGTGATGGACGAGAAGCTCGTCAAAGAGGTCGAGGCGTGGGTCCGCAAGGGCGGCGTCTTCGTGGCCTTCGTGCAGACCGGGCGGCACACGCCGGAAAAGAAAGACGCGTGGCCGGTTTCGCGTCTTTCGGGCTATGAGGTCACAGGCATCAGTGCGACACATCCGACGCCCAGCGATCCGTACGAGGTGGCCGACTGGTGGAACTTCACGTTCGCTCCCGGACAGTCGGTCTTTAAGCCGGGAGAGTGGGATCTCAAGAATATTAAGGCCAACGGGCTGAAGCTCAAGGCGGCCGCGTCCGACTGTCAGGACCTCGTGCGCTGGGAGGACGGCTCGACCGCCATTGGCATGCGTCCGCTCGGCAAGGGCTATGTGGTTCACATGGGACTCAAGTTCTGCCGCCAGCCGCTCTGGCACGGGTGGCCTGACCGCACGGAAAAGCTCTTCCGGCAACTTTTCGCATGGGCTGGGATGCGGCGCGTTCCCGCCGCTGCCGAGGGTGTGAAGTTCCGGCACTATGTCAGCAACAACGGCCTGTTCGACACCTGGACGTTGTGGAACGAGAAAAGCGACAAAGCGCTTGAGACGAGCCTGGTCTTTCGGGACGGACTGAAGCCCGCGTTCTGCCGCGAGGTCGGAGTGGACGCCGCCGTCGCACTGACCGCCGGGGCGGATGGCCTGCCCGCCGTGCGCGGCATCCGTTTGGAGCCGTTGGAAACAAAGATCTTCGTGACGCCAAAGAACCAAATCATGGCCGCACCGGCGGAGTGGCTCACGCTGCAGCGGAATTGGTGGCGCGGCGCGAAAGAGGTCGGCCATGCGAAAGCGCCTGTGACGGCTGGGCAGCCCGCGACCGCCGAATCGGGCGAACAGGCCACGCTGGATCTCACGGAGGGGTGGCGCTACAAGGTTCTGGATGAATCAGCGGCGGATGATCCCGCGCCGCTTGCGGCAGTCGGCGCGGAAGATGCCGCGTGGCCCGTGCGCCGCCTCGACTGTTGGGCTGTGCCGGAAGAGCTTCCCTCGCGCCGTGTCCTGTTCCGCAAGACGTTCCAAGTTCCGAAAGCGTGGCGCAAGGGTGACGCGGAGCTGTGGCTGAAGTCCTGGTTTTATTGGACTGCGTCCGGCAAAGCGCGCTATTGGCTAGATGGCCGCGAGATCACGCAGGGCGACGGCCGGGACGGGCTCGTCGTCACGTCCGGTCTGGCGGCGGGCTCCACACACACGCTCGCGGTGGAGATCCGCGGTGAAGGCCAAGTGTGCGGCGTGCGCGGCAACACGTGGCTCGCGTTCACGAAACGTCCCGAACGCGTGCTCGACCTGGCGGGCGAGTGGACGGCCTCGAAAGACTATCTGACTGCCGGGCCCGCCGTGAAGCTGCCCGGATCATGCGACGCCAAGCTGCTCTCGCGCATGGTCGATGTGCCCGCCGACCTCAGCGGCAAACAGGCGTATCTGCGACTCAAGACGAGTCATGGCATCACCGGCTGTCTCGTCAACGGCTGCTATGTCCGACGTCATCACCACGCTCTGGGCGACACGACTTTCCTGAATATCACGCCGTGGCTCAAGCCCGGCTCAGCCAACCGTATTGAGATCGTCGCTGGCGGAGCCTCCGAAATCAAAGAACTGGCGCTGTGGGTGTATTGATCCTGATCTTATCAGTCGCCGAGGGCTTTGAGCTTGAAGGCATCGAGTGTCGGCGGGACGCGCGCGTCGCGCATGAGCTGCTCCATCTGACGCACGATGTCCGGGTGTTGCGAGGCGACGTCGTGCTCCTCTCGCAGGTCGGTCTCTAGATCCGTACAGTGCCGTCTTCTTGCTACCCTTCAAAATGCCGGTGCGGAGGGCTTTCCAGCGGCCCATGCGGACGGACTGTTGCCCATCGGCTTCGGGATACTCCCAGTAGAGGTATGAATGATCGCGCTGTTCGCGCTTGCCCAGCAGGGTTGGCGCGAAGCTGATGCCGTCTGTGTCGGCGGGCGCGGTTGCCCCGGCAACCTCGCACAAGGTCGGCAGCACGTCCCAGAAAGCGCAGGGCAAGTCGCTCTGCGAGCCGGGCCGGATATGGCCGGGCCATGAGGCGATCAGCGGCACGCGGATGCCACCTTCGTGCAGCGAACACTTGCCCCAGCCCTGTCTCTTATACACATCTCCGAGCCCACGAGACAGGCAGAAATC
>CAYSXF010000832.1:0-2679 GCA_964434815.1 uncultured Lentisphaeraceae bacterium | reverse complement strand
GTATTTGAAGAGGGGCGAGGCGGCGGGTGCGGGCATGGCTGCCTGACCCAGCCAGCCCTGGCCCGCCAGTTCGAGCGTCAGCGTGATGATGTCGCCCGGCTGAATGTTGGTTTGTGACAGACGCCCCGTGAGGCGGAAGGCGCCAATCGCGCCGCTGAAAGAGGCTGGGCGCCCTTCTGCGGGCAGAGGCAGGATGCGGAGCGCAAAAGGCTCAAGTTGGCGCTGCGCGGGATACGATTGCCAGTGCGAGAAGAACCCGGTGGTCCTGCGCTCAACGAGCATGCATTGCAGGCTGGGGTTGAAGGTGTGCTCGATGGGCTGGTGGCTGCGGGCGGCAGCGGTGAACGTGAGCACGTCGATGGCCTTTGCGTCGCGCGTGATCCGGTTGCGCGAGGTGGTCTCTAGCCTGCCGACGGTGATGAGGTCGGGGTTGTTCGGGAAGTCGCTGATGCGCAGGTCTTCGACTTCGCTGCCCGACGAGACTTCCAGTTCGAAATGGATCTCGAAGGCTTGGTTCACGTAAATCTTTTCGGGAACGGTGTAGAGGCGGCCGGAAAAGATTTCACTCGCATGAGAGGGAAGGGCGCAAAGCGCTGAACACAAAGACACAAAAGCGCAAAGCAAAGGTCTGAGGAGTATCGGGCTCACGCGGAGACGCGGAGATGCGGAGGTGGGGTTTAGAATCTCCACATTCTGGCCTCTGGCATCTGACCAATGACCAATGACCAATGACCTTTGATTTCTTTCCGTCATGGCGACTCCTCCGTTTCGGATGCGGCGGAGGAGATGAAAACGCGGGACCCCCATGTGGCCGCGTCGTGACGCTCATAGGCAAGGGTCATGAGCGTGGAGGCGGCGAAGACAACGGCAATCAAGCCGCCGGTGAGCATGCAGGTCTCGGAAAGGCTCCGGACGAACGTGTGAGCGCGCCGGTGTTTGAGCAGGATGCGGCAGAGAATGCCGATCCAGAAAAGGAGCCATCCGCCGAGAGCGGTGAGCGCACGCATGGGGCATGGGAATGCGTAGTGCCAGAAGACAGCGATGCGAGACCACGGCAGGTCCGCTTGTTTGCGGCCTGTCTGAAGCTCTGTGGCAGCGATAAGACCTTTGCGAGTTTCGGGCGTTGCCCCTAAATAACGTTCCGCCCGAACGAATGCGGCAGCGGCGTTCACGCCGTCGCCAGCCATAACGAGCGTGTTGCCGAGGTTGATGAAAAGAGGCCCATTGCACACGCCGTCGGAAATCAGGCGGTTGTAAGTGTTCGCGGCTTTGAGGTAATCCGAGGGCTTCGTGGCGGTTGCTGCCTGCGTGTTGGCCTGCTCCCACAGGAACGTGCGCGTGGTCTCGTCGGCGCGGACGGGAAGAGAAAGGAGGCACAAAGACACAAAGACACAAAGGACTGGACGAAGGCTGAAGGGTGAATGAAGACACTGACGGGTGCTCAGGCGGAGACGCGGAGACGCGGAGGTGGAAACAGGGATGCCTGACCTCTGACTTCTGACTTCTGACTTCTGACTTCTCACGGCGATTCCTCCGTCTTGGCGGGCGGCGCGTCAAGCGCTGCGTCGAGTCGGGGCAGGAGGGTTTGCAGGGAACAGATGATTTCGGAAACAGGGGCCGCAGAATCGGGCCGGTACATGGCCTCGTCGAGTTGGGCGAGAAGATCGCGGCAGGCCAAGGCGGTTTCAGCGGGAACGTTTCGCTGGCGCAACAGCGAGGCTGCATCCGTTGGCGTGAGCGCGCTGCCTTGCACGTTGAGACGGTCAGCCAGATAGGTGCGTATCGCGCGTTCCGCGAGATCAGGCGTAGCCGCATGGCGCAGAGCCGCGCGCGTCCGATGCAATGCGCCCGAGCGGCGGCGATGTACGCGCCATGCGTTGACTCCGCGGACGAGCGGCACCACGAGCGATGCGAACAGGCAGAGCAAGGGGGCCACGATAAGAAGGGGCTGCAAAATGTTGCGGGGCGGCAAAAGCGTGTCCGGATGCGCTCCTTGGGCCGAGAGCGTGATGCCCGTAGGCAGCGGGCGCGCCTGGGTGTCGAGAGATGCGTGTTGTCCCTCTTTCCCGCTGTCGGTCGCCGTGGCAATCTGCGTTGTGGCGCGTGCTTGGATCGGAACAGGCGCGGTGGTGACGGTGGTGTAGGCGCGTGCCACCGTGTCGAAGTAAGCTACTTTGACCGGCGGAAACTCGAGCGTGCCTTCGCGCATGGGTCGCATGCGGTATTTGAAGCGTTTGCCGTCGGGCAGTGTCTCAGCCGTGACGTTGTCGTCATAGATGCGGAAGTCTTTGGCAAGTTCAGGTTGGAGGTTGAGGATCGGCGTGCGCATGTTTGAAATGCTGATCGGGCCGGTGAGTTCGAGCGTGAGTGTCAGCGGGTCGCCGACTTTACAGACCGTGGTGTCGAAGGCCGCCGTGGCTTTCATGCCTTTGCCGACCGAGCCGGTGAACCATTCGGGGCGACCCTCGTCGGGGGGCGGAATGACGCGCACGGTGACTGCCGGGCCGATGGTATAGACGTCCTTGTTGACCGCCTTGCGGTCGGCGCTGACATCCCCGATGATCGTGCCTTTGAACGAAAGCGGGCCGAAGGTGAACTCGCCCTCTTTTGTCGGCGTGTAGGTGAGCGAGAGCGTGTATTCGCGGTATTTCTTGTTATTGAGGGTGATCCGTGCGGGCG
>CAYSXF010000831.1:0-2700 GCA_964434815.1 uncultured Lentisphaeraceae bacterium | reverse complement strand
GTCCTCCTCGTTCTCGGCGGCGGCCTTTACCGCTACAACGTCTATCTCATCGGCTTCAGCCCGGGCCCGGGCTGGACCTATTTCCCCTCGCTGGCGGAAGTGATGGTCTCGGTCAGCATTGTCTCGCTCGAAATCCTTGCATACCAAATGCTGGTCAAGATCGTGCCGATCTTCCCGCGGCTTCATCTTCCCGGTCATGGGGAGCCAGGCAAAACCGAACCTGAACGAAAAGTGACCGCCTAATTTTTGGAGAACACCGACTATGGCAACACGAACCATCACACTGGATCCGGTAACGAGAATCGAAGGGCATTTGCGGATCGACGCCGAGGTCGACAACAACCAGGTAACCAAAGCATGGTCCTCCGCCCAGATGTGGCGCGGGCTTGAAATCATCCTCAAGGGCAAAGAGCCGCAGGACGCCTGGGTCCTTGCCCAGCGCATCTGCGGCGTCTGCACCACGGTTCACGCCATCGCCTCGATCCGGGCGGTCGAGAACGCGCTCAAGGCCTCCGTGCCGATGAACGCGAACCATATCCGCAACATCATCATGGCCCAGCACTCCGTGCAGGACCACATCGTCCACTTCTACCATCTGTCGGCGCTCGACTGGGTCGACGTGCTGTCGGCGCTGAAAGCCGACCCGAAAAAAACAGCCCAGCTCGCACAGAGCCTCTCCGACTGGCCGGGCAACAGCGAAGCTGAATTCAAAGCCGTCAAAGATAAGCTGTCGAGTTTCGCGGCAGGCGGAAGACTCGGCATCTTCTCTTCCGGCTACTGGGGCCATCCGGCCATGAAGCTTTCGCCCGAAATCAACCTGATGGCCGTGGCGCACTACCTGAAGGCGCTGGACTACCAGAGGAAAGCGGCGCAGGTCCAGGCCATTCTCGGCGGCAAGAACCCGCACATCCAGAATCTGGTGGTCGGCGGCGTCGCCACCGCGATCAACGTCGACAACCTCGCCACGCTCAACATAGAGCGGCTGGCTTTCATGCGCACGCTCATGGAAGAATCCCGCGACTTTGTCAGGCAGGTCTATTACCCCGATCTTCTGGCCATCGCCGGCGCCTACAAAGAGTGGTTCAAATACGGGGCCGGCGTCACGAACTACCTCGCGGTTCCGGAGTTCCCGGAAGATTCGGCCAACACCAAGTTCAGTCTGCCGGGCGGAATCATCACCCAGGGCGACCTGCAGAAAGTCAGGCCCGTCACGGGCCACAACGACGACTACCTGATCGACAATATCCAGGAATCCGTGGCGCACGCTTGGTATGGCGGCAACGCGTCTTTGCATCCCTGGAAAGGCGAGACCCAGCCGGATTACACCGACTTCAAGCCGGACGGTAAATATTCGTGGTGCAAAGCGCCGCGCCTCGCCGGCCAGCCGGTGCAGGTCGGCCCGCTGGCCCAGATGCTTGCCTGCTATGCGGCCGGGAACGAAAAGGTTAAGACACTGGTCGACGAGGCTAACGCCAAGCTGGGCATCGGCATGAACGACTACCACTCGACCATGGGCCGCCACCTGACCCGCGGCATGCGGGCCTGCGTCATGGCGGATCTGTCGCTCGAACAGCTCGACAAGCTGACCGCCAACATTGCGTCGGGCGACCAGACCTACGCCAACCCAGTCGAAATCCCGAACGGAGAGTTCAGAGGCGTGGGCTTCCACGAAGCGGCGCGCGGCTCCCTTTCCCACTGGATTGTATTCAAGGACAAGAAGATCGAAAACTACCAGGCGGTCGTTCCGACCACATGGAACGCTTCACCGCGCGATGAGCACGGCGCGATGGGTCCGTATGAAGCCGCGCTGGTGGGCAATCCTGTGGCCGAGCCCGACAAACCGCTGGAGCTGCTCCGCACCATCCACTCGTTCGACCCCTGCATCGCCTGCGCGGTGCACGCGGTCGACCCGGAAGGCAAAGAAATCACCCGCGTCAAAGCGATTTAACCGCATGAAGATCCTCATTCTCGGCGCTGGCAATTTACTCCTTTCTGACGAAGGGTTCGGCGTGCACGTCATCCGCTACCTGGAGCAGCATTACGCATTCCCTGACAGCGTGGAGCTGTTTGACGCCGGCACGATGGGCATCATGGCCACCCACAAGATTGAAGAGTCGGAGCTGGTCTACATCGTGGATGTGGTGGCGGTAGACGGTGAGCCGGGCACTGTGTTGCGGTACGGCAAAGAAGATTTCATGCTGAACAGGATTCCGGTGAAGCTGTCGCCGCATCAGGCTGGCGTCCAAGAGATGCTTCTGGTTTCGGAGATGCGCGGGCGCTGTCCAGACGATATTTTTCTGCTGGGCGTCATACCCGTTTCCACTGAGCCTGGCAGCGCGCTTTCGCCGCTTCTGGAGAAACGGCTTGGCGACATTGCGGACGCGCTGGTGATCGAACTGCGCGCCCGCACCGGGTTGAGCCTGCCTGCCAGCTGAGGAGTGCCGCCGGGTGCAAGGCCCTCATTGATCTGCCTTTCTCTTTTTACCGTGCCTTTCTAGCGGTACGGCTTTTGACGCGTCAAAGTCGGGATTCGCTTGCGGCATCTGCGCGCTTATGGCCGCGAGGTAATCGGTCAGACGCCGGTCAAGCTCCTTGACTTTGGCCGGCCTTTCCGCCGCGAGGTCGTGACGCTCTCCCGGATCTTGGGCGATGTCGAAAAGTTGCAGCGCGCCGGTTTCATAAACGCGAATCAGCTTGAGG
>CAYSXF010000830.1:0-2701 GCA_964434815.1 uncultured Lentisphaeraceae bacterium | reverse complement strand
AACGTGCACAGCGCCATCCAAGAGATGAAGCGCGGGTAGGGACGCCTCGGGGAGGCGTCCCTACCCGCGCTTCATCTCTTGGATGGCGCTGTGCACGTTCGCGAAGAGCGCGTCCAACTTGTCGTAGGGCACCGCCGAGAAGGCAAGGCGGATCAGGCCGGAAAGCACGATCACGCCGGTGCTTTTTGTGGACAGGAGACGCTTGCGCAGAGCCTCAGGATCGACGTCCAGCGGCTTGACGCACATGAAGTAACCGGAGTTGAACGGCATGGGCTGGAACGAGGCGGCGTATTCGGGATGCCCGGCGAGGATTTCCTTGATGCGCTGGTAGCGGCTCTGCAGAATCTCGAACTTCGCCAATTTCTGCTCAGCGTAGGCCGGCATTCCGTAGGCTTTGAGCAACAGGTGCTGCCCGATGCTCGAAGCGCTGGAGATCGACCCGCGCACCGCGCCGGCGGCCTTAGCCTCAAGCGCTTTGTACTGGGCGGCTGTTGCGCCGTGGCAGCCGAAGGTGATAAAGCCCGCGCGGAAGCCCCAGACGTAGTCCTCTTTGGTCGGCCCGTCGAGTTTGACGGCCAGCACGTTGCTGTGCATGTTGGCGAGATGGGAGAAGAGCGACTCTTTGCTGATTCCCGGCTCGTAGACCAAGCCGAAATAAGCGTCGTCGAGAATCACGACGATCTTCTTTCCCACTTCTGCCGCACGCAGGATCACGGCGCAAATCGCGGCGGTATCTTTTTCGGAGGCGCTATAGCCGGTGGGGTTATTTGGGAAGTTGAGCAAAACGATTTTCTTGTCGCCCGGCGCTGTCAACAGCGCTTCCATGCCTGCCACATTGAAACAGGCGTCAGCGAACATGGGGAAGGTCGTGAGCACAGCGCCATAGGACTCTTCGAAGAGAAGCTCGTAGTTATCCCAATAGAGGTCCGGAAGGATAATCGCATCCCCAGAGTCAAGGAAGAGATGCCCCGCGACGCTCAACCCGTGTGTCAGGGCGTGGGTGACCACGGGCAGGCTGAACGCCTTTCCTGCGAGGGAGGGATTCTTGGTCAGCAGCATGGAGCGCCACATGTCGCGCAGTCCGGGAAGGCCGAAACTGGGTGCGTAAAGGAAGGCGGTCGAAGGCAGTTTGACCAGCTCCTCCAGACACTCCAGGCAAAGGGGCGAGCCGTCCTCTTCGAATGCGGTTCCTATCGTGGCGTTGATCGCCGCATCTTTCGCTTCAGCGCTCTGACCCAGAATCCCTCTTGACGGAAAATAGGCGCGCCGGCCTTTTTGGGAAAGCATAGAAAGGATGGGGCTTCCTGCGACAGCCAGGTCAGCGTTCAGGGCGGTGGCCAGAGGGTGCATCTGTCGGTGCATAGCGTCTCCTTTTTCTTTCGCTCATACGCGCACATGATGTCCGGCGTACTTAATTCTCGCGGTCGGCGCGTGACTATACAGAATCACGTTCGGTTCCGTCAAGGGGATGTCACCAAAAAACGGAGAATTTAAACGGCAACAGTATATCTGCTGCGCGTTACCCGCGCAACAGCCGGGCTGCTGTTGAGTTGGACAGTTCAGCTTGGCATCGCACGCTTTACAACCAGAGGGGAAGGTGGAACAATAGCCTCAAATGAACCGATTGGCAGAGTTCACGATCGAGTCCCCGTTCCAGCCTACGGGCGACCAGCCGCAGGCCATCAAAAAGCTTGTGGAAGGACTTGAGTCTGGCGCGCGCCGGCTGACACTCGAAGGTGTCACGGGCTCCGGCAAGACGTTCACCATGGCCAACCTGATCCGCGACTGGGGCCGTCCCGCCATTATCATCTCGCACAACAAAACGCTGGCCGCGCAGCTCTTCGCGGAGCTGAAGGGCTTTTTCCCGAACAACGCGGTCGAGTATTTCGTCAGCTATTACGACTATTACCAGCCTGAAGCCTACATCCCGCAGACCGACACTTACATCGAAAAGGACGCGTCGATCAACGAGGAGATCGAGCGCTACCGTCTGGGCGCCACCAATGCGCTGCTCGGCAGGCGCGACGTGATTATCGTTGCCTCTGTCTCCTGCATCTACGGCTTGGGCTCTCCCGAGGATTACAAAGAGATGCTTGTGGATATCGTGCCCGGCTCGTCGCTCGGGCGCGACGCGATGCTGGAGCAGCTCGTGAACATCCAGTACAGCCGCAACGACTATGAGCCGCAGCCCGGCACGTTCCGCGTGCGCGGCGACAGCGTGGACATCTTCCCGTCCTATGAGACGACGGGGGTGCGCGTCTCGTTTTTTGGCGACGAGGTCGAGGAGATCCGCACGCTTGACCCGGTGTCTGGCAAGACAGGCGTCCGCCTGCTGCGCACGGTGATTTCGCCGGCCAAGCATTTCGTGATGCCGAAGACCAAGGTGGAAGCCGCTCTGGGACGCATCAGTCAGGAACTCGACGAGCGGCTGGCCGAGTTCGAAAGGCAGGGCAAGCTTCTTGAGGCGCAGCGCCTGCGTCAGCGAACCGAATTTGATCTGGAAATGATGCGTGAGCTGGGCTACTGCAACGGCATCGAGAACTACTCGCGCCATTTGGCCGGCCGGGCGGCGGGCGAGTCGCCCGCGTGCCTGCTCGACTACTTCGATTCGGAGTTTCTGACGATCATCGACGAGTCGCATGTGACTTTGCCGCAGCTCCGCGCCATGTACAACGGCTGTCTCTTATACACATCTGACGCT
>CAYSXF010000829.1:0-2702 GCA_964434815.1 uncultured Lentisphaeraceae bacterium | reverse complement strand
CGCGCCATGGCATTGAACGCGCCGAAAGTCGAGAGTGCGCCGCACACGCCGCCGTGCCGCGCCACGTCCTCGGCCCAGTTGCTGCCGCTGCGGGAAGGCGCGTAGAACAGCGGCCCCTGAACCGTGTTGCCGAAGTCGTTCAGCCCGCGATAGCGCGGGATCCAGCACGCGTCATCGAAGCGGTCCACCGGCATGTTGACGTTCTGCTGCAGCCACGCGAGCGCCTCGTTCTCGACCGGCGCACAGACCACCCACCGCAACTCCCAAACGGCGAGCGTGGCAAAGAGGGGCCGCAGTTTGCCGCTCTTTTGGCTCTCTTTGAAGAAGGCGTAGCGCGCCAGCGGGGTGAGCGGGTTCTTATCGCGCGACGTCACATCCAGCAGCCGGTGCCGCATCGGCTCGGTGTTGAAAACAAGCGCCACAGCCGTGGCAATGCGGCGGTATTTCGGCGCGTCGCCGTCACGGTCAGCGACCCACAGATCCCGCAGCGCGGCCAGCCCGTCTGACGAATTCTCCGGCACCGGGCCGCTGGCCAGGTAGGACTCCAGCCACTCCCTGTCAGAAAGGAAGGCCGCCAGAAAGAGACGCCCAGATGGGTCCGCGAGGATGCGGGAGACGCCCTCTGCGCCCGTCACGCGCAAGAGTTCAGCCTGTGCCAACGCCAAAGTGTATCCCCTCGACTGCCGCAAAGACTGCCAGCGCGCGCTGAGATCGCCGCCTTCTGCAAGCTTCTCGGCTGCGCTCAGCAGCGTGTCGAGTGCCGCCTGACACGCCGCCGCATCTCCGCGCTTGAGCGCCGCGCCCAATGCAGGGGCGACGGGATCGGCACCTCCGAACCCGCTGTACGCACACAGCCACGCGCACATAGCCGCTAAATGCACCCATCTGGAGTTCCTTATCATGAACTGCTTCCCCTAACCACAGCCGCCGCCGTGACGACCGCTAACCCTCCCACAACCCAACAGCACCGAGTAGCTTGATCTTACTACACCCCGTATGCCCGCGCAACTTGAAGACGTTGATGGTCCTATGACCGACCCCGTGTCGCTGCATGTGAACCTGATCGTCCTCGGCCGCGCCTTTTGCAACACCCGCGAACGGAACAGCCCCGCCTGCCCGCTCCGCATGGTCTGCCCGCCGGCGGTTTTGGTTTGCAGAACCGCCCTTCAGTCCGCTGTCATGACAAACTCTGTTGACGCAATGGAACGTAAATTAGTAAAATGATAGCAGTTTATTAGGAGAAAGCTAGTCATGCCCGCCATACTCATTAAAGATGTTCCAGCCGATGTCCACGCCTGGCTCAAAGAGGAGGCGGCCCGTAACCGCCGTTCGATGACGCAGCAGGCCGTTGTCTTGCTTGAAGCGTTTATGGTTCACCCCCGTGCGGTTCATTTCCCTTCTCCGCTTGCACTCAAAGGCATGCCGTTGACGTTGCAGGAAATCGATCATGCCAAGAAAGAGGGACGCGCATGATTGTCGTGGATTCAAATGTCTTGGCCGCACGTATGTTGTCTTGTGAGAGCACGAATTTGGCCTTAAGCGTCGAGGCCGCGGACAGCATTTGGTTAGTGCCACGTCTTTGGCGATACGAGTTTCTGAATATCCTCGCGACACAGATCAAAGCGGGCCGGGTGAAACAACCAGCCGCGCACGCGATGTGGCAGCGTTTGGCGAGCCTGTTAGAGGTGAACGAAAGCGACCCGGCGGCCGAACAGGTTCTCGAACTGGTCGCAAAACACCGGATCACCGCCTATGACGCTCACTTCGTCGCACTAGCCAGAGTCAACGCTTGTCTGCTGGTCACCGAAGACGCCGAGTTACAGCGTAAATTTCCAGATCTGGCGGTCTCTATGCAATCGTTCGTATCCAGCAAAGGGCACTCCGGCTGGGTACGCGAGCCCTCTGCGACCTACGGCAAACGCAAAAAAACCAATCACCCTAACCGAAAAATACGATGCCTTGCATCAGCAGGATTCTGATTCCTTTCTTAGCATGCCCTTTTGCATCTCTGTGCTAGAATTTCCACCTATGCGAACAGAACATGACACGCTCGGCTCCAAACCGGTTCCAGATGAAGCGCTGTACGGCATCCACACGCAGCGGGCGCTGGAAAACTTCGGCGTCAGCGGACGCCGCGTGCGGATCGAGCTGATCCGCGCGATCACACTCGTGAAGAAAGCCTGTGCCCTGACCCACAAGGAACTGGATGCGCTGCCGCATGACATCGCCGATGCCATTGTCACTGCTTGCGACGATGTGCTCGCAGGCAAGCACGACGGCGCGTTCGTCACGGACGCCCTGCAAGGCGGTGCGGGCACCTCGACCCACATGAACGTCAACGAGGTGCTGGCCAACCTCGCGCTCCTCAAACTCGGCGGCAGCCTCGGCGACTATTCCCGCGTCAGCCCCCTCGACCATGTGAACCACGGCCAGTCCACCAACGACGTCTACCCTTCGGCCCTGCGCATCGCCGCCATTTATCTCGTGCGGGAACTGGCCGACGCCCTTGCCAAGCTGCAGGAGTCGCTGCAGAAGAAGGAGCTGGCCTTCGCCGACATCCAGAAGCTCGGACGCACGCAGCTCATGGATGCCGCGCCGATCACGCTCGGCTGCGAGTTCGGAGCTTATGCCCAAGCCATCGCCCGCGACCGCTGGCGCATCTACAAGGTCGAGGAGCGCCTGCGCCAGATCAACCTCGGCGG
>CAYSXF010000828.1:0-2703 GCA_964434815.1 uncultured Lentisphaeraceae bacterium | reverse complement strand
GCTTTGGGGTGCGTGGTGGTGAGCAGGGGATGCACATCGGAGCCGACGCGGAAGCCCCAATAAATTTCGTCATGGATGGTGAAGTCCTTCAGTCCGGCCGTGATCGGGTGCTTCGAGTCCGCGATGACGACGGGGACCTCTTGGCCGTGCTCATAGCCCACCTTGTCGGTGACTTGTGGCTGCCCCTTCGGCGGCACGGGATAGAGCCCGCCGATGATGCGCTCGTAGTCGGGCCAGCCCTGAAATGAGCAGAGTGCGTGATGAAGGACGACGAGGCCGGTGCCGCGGCCAAAGAGAGAAAGCAGCTTAGCCTTCTGCGCGTCGGTAATCGTCGCCGTCATGTCATACAGCACGACCGCGTTGAAGTTGGTCAGGTCGTCGCGCTCCCACGCGGTGGCGCCGCCTTTGGCGTGTTCGGCGAAGGTGCAGGCGATGGCTGCGTTTTCGCTGAAGACCTTGAAAAAAGGCTCGCGCTCAAATCCGTGTCCGCCAGTGATGACCAAGACTTTTGTCTTCTCCGGCGCTGGGACTGCTTGTGCCGATAACGTCACAGGAACGGCGAGTCCGATGGCAATGAACAAAGCGTGAACGAGTTTCATCTGCGTCTCCGTGGGTGGTTAGGGTTGAGTGTTTGACCGTCGTGGGCGTTGGATGAGAAGTGCGTTGAGAATATCTTCGATAGCGCGGTCATTTGCTTTGCCGTCGATCTGCTTTTTCAGAAGGTAGGCTTGGTTCTTGTTTCCATCGGGTCGCCACTCGAACGTGCAGTCGGGGCGGATATCCATCCAGCCCAGCGTCTCCATGTTCCAGTAGTCGCGCAGCCCGCGCACGGCGAAGAGAACGGTGGCAAGGTCTGCGACGTGGCGGCTTTTCTGGTGTCCGTCAAAAAAGAGGGCGTAGGCCTTGCGTACGGGATTCTCGGGTGGCGTCTTCGAGAGGTCCGCGCCGGCCTGAAGCCCGCTGGGTACGGAGCCGATCTCGCGGCCCACGAAGACGATGGGCGCGGGCCAGTGATGAATGACCTCAAAGGCTGACAGGGCGTCGCGCTGGAAGTTCACGTTGCCGAGGCTCAGGTCGTCCTTGGGCGGATGGCCGACGAAGTTGCCGCCCATGCAGACCCACGTCTTGACCCTGCGCCGGATCAGGTCCGTCCCGCTGGCGTGGCCGTTGGCAGCAGGCAGATGCAGCAGATTCTTCAGGTTGGTAAGATAGCCGACAGTGACGACGACAACCGTGCCATCGAGCTGCCGTTCCAGAGTGTCACGATAGACCGCGAGTGCGTCGGGTACCTCCGCGCCAGGCTTGAATTTGTTGGGAAACTCCTCGCCGACGCGCCGCGTGAACTTGGATTTTTCCAGTACACCCTGGCCTTTGACGATGCCGACCGGCAGGTCGGGCCGGCCGTAGTAAGTGTTGATCGCATCCACAGTGGCGGGTGCCCACGGGTCGCGAGAACTGACGACCGTCGCAAGGATCTCACACTCGCCGTTGTCCGCCAGTGCGTGTAAAACGGCCATCGCTCCCACGTCATCGCAGTCGGTGTGCATATCGGTGTCGAAAAGGATCTTTATGGGCTCTGCAGAAGACGCAGAGCTGCACAAGATGCCCACGAAAGTCGCAAGTAAGACGAGTGAATAGATTTTACGCATTTCTTATTTAAAGAGGGTAGCAAAGCGGAGGCGGATCATCAAGATCGGCAGAGGATGTGGCGTGTCTCCACACGTTGCAGCTCCATGTGGCAAAGAAGAATAATCACGCAGTCTTGACGGTATTCGGGGTAACTGTCACACTTTTGACGAACAGAATGAGGGTCAGGCAAAAGAGGTTCCTGATGTGCGGTCGGATGTCCCATTCGCACCTTTTGTACAACCGTATGAAACAGCTCGCGACATACTTGGCGCTGCTTTGCATCGGGCTTGCCGTCAGGCACTCCGCCGCCGGCACGCCGGACGGGCACGTTCTCGAGCAGGCGCGCGTCGGCATGGGCGACCTGCTCCGGCAGTTTTGGGCCGGAGACGAAACGACCGGGCACATCGTCAACACATGGCACGGTTACACCAACTCGCTGCCTGATCCGCGCGGAGCGCTGTGGGAGAGGGCCACTCTGTTTCTGACCCTCGACAATGCTAGCCGCGCGCTTGGCGACCCAGCGTTCTCCCGGCGCATGCAAGCCGACTGGCGGCGAACCCAATCGCTTTACACGCCGGCCCAACTCGAAGCCTGCGGGGCCAAGTCCGGCACTAACTGGGCGGTGGACGATGCCGGCTGGTCGGCGCTGATGCTTCTGGCGGCGCATCGCGCCACGGGTGACCGCGCCGCGCTCGAGCGTGCGCGAGGTCTGGTCAACAACGCGTTCAACCGCTGGCTTGATGATCAACTCGGTGGCGGCATGTGGTATCGCGACGATCACAGCACCAAATCGCTCTATCAGGTGGCAATCGTTCTTTCGGCCCTGCGACTGTGGGAACTGACCGGCGATCGCGCCTGCCACGACCGCGCCCTTGCCTGCTATCAATGGATGGAAACGCAGCTCCTGCGCGCAGACGGTTTGTACTGGTGCGACTATGACCGCTCCGGACCGGTTGGCAAGGATCGGCCGAACGATATCCGGGAGGGTGGCAGCGTTGTCTTTCTAGGCGGCAACATGGCGATGGGCGTGCTTCATGCCCGCCTCTTTCGCCTAACCGCTGATGACACGTATCG
>CAYSXF010000827.1:0-2703 GCA_964434815.1 uncultured Lentisphaeraceae bacterium | reverse complement strand
ACACCTCTCTATTCGTCGGCAGCGTCAGATGTGTATAAGAGACAGGCGCACACCTGTCTCGGAGGCATGGGCACGGCGGGCCGCGTGCCGGTCTTCATGCCGATGAGCGACGGCGTCAATTTTCTGGCCGAGGGTTTCGGGCGGCAGGTCATCACGCGCCTGGCCAAAGAAAACGCGCTCGCGGGGCCGGCCACGGACATCGAGGCGCTCAAGCGCGTATACGACGCGCTGGTGGGCGAGTCGGGCGCGGCGTTCAGCTTCTACACCGCGCTCAGCGGAGTGGAGGCGCAGGACGGGCGCATCCGCTACGTGGTCTGCTCGGCGCCGGGTGGGATGTTCGCGGTGAAGGCCAAGGTCTACGTGGACGCAACGGGCAACGGCGACCTCGCGGCGTGGGCGGGCGCACCGTTCGAGAAAGGCGACGCGCAGGGGGGGCGGCTCATGCCGGGGACGCTGTGCAGCGTGTGGAGCGGCATCGACTGGAAGACGTGGGAGGCGAACCGCCCGAAGGGCCCGCAGCCCGACGGCTCGATGCTGGAGAAGGCGTTCGCGGATGGCGTGTTCACGGTGCGCGACGAGCATCTCACGGGCATGTACAAACTGGGCGAGGGCCTCGGCGGCGGCAACATCGGCCACGCGTTCGGCGTGGACGGCACGGACGAGCGGTCGCTCACCGAGGCGCTGGTGCGGGGCCGCAAAAGCATGACGGAGTACGCCCGCTACTACCGGGAGTATCTGAAGGGCTTCGAGAACGCGCGGCTGGTGACGACCGGCTCGCTGATGGGCGTGCGCGAGACGCGGCGGATCATGGGCGACTACGTGCTGTGCCTGGAGGACTACAAGAAGCGTGCCGTGTTTTTGGACGAGATCGGGCGCTACGCGTATTCGATCGACATCCACCCGCTGAGCACCGGCAAAGAGAGCTATGAAAAGCACCGCAAGCAATTCGACCAGGATTACCGGTATGGCAAGGGTGAGAGCTACGGGATTCCGTACCGCACGCTGACGCCGCGCGGAATCGACAATCTGCTGGTGGCCGGGCGCTGCGTGAGCACGGACCAGATGGTGCAGGGGTCGCTGCGGGTGATGCCCGGCTGCTTCATCACGGGCCAGGCTGCTGGCATCGCCGCCGCGATGGCTTCAAACAGCGGCAAGTCAGTTCACGGCATCGAAGTCAAGGAGCTGCAACGCAGGCTCAAAGCGTTCGGCGCGTACCTGCCGAATGCTTGACGAGGCGCGGCGTTACTTCTTGATCGCGGCGGCGCACTCGGACGGGGTCATGAAGACGACTTTCTGCGCGGTTAAGAAATCGAGGATATGCAGGAATTCGTTGAAGCGCTCGCCGGCCCACATGGCCGGGTGGCCTTGCAGGACAAAGTACGCGCGGTCCGGATGCGCGGCATAGCCGTCGATCAGGCGCTGGCAATCCGGAACGCCCACCGCGCCCTCCAAGTTCACGTCCCAGGCGCGGTCTAGAATGGTCATCTTGCCATCGGCCGAAATCTTCTTCCCCATGTCGTCGAGGGGCATGGGATAGAGGGCGACTTTCATGTACGGGTCGTCGTGCAGCACGCGCAGGGCAGTCTCGTCGAGTCCCGGTCCGGGAGCGCCGCTGCCGGTCGGCCCGAAGGTCTGGAAGGCGAAGCCGAGTTTGTCCAGCGCCGCCTTCTGGGAGCGGTCGACCAGCGCCTTCATGCCGTCGTAGGGCCAGCCTGCGAACTCGTTGCACGGCTTGCCGTTCACGTCGTGCGGCCCGTGGTCCCAGCCGTGGAACCAGAATTCGATCCGGCCGGCGTCATGGCGCGTCTTGATCCAGTTCACATACTTCGGCTCGGCCTCGTCGAGGGTCTGGCAGATCACTCCGTAGGAAGCTTTGATGTGGCGCTCTTCAAGCACGCTGTCCACGCGCTTCCACGCAGCGTGCACGTCGCCGCGGATCTGCTTGAGGTCGTCGAGCTTGAGCACGATGATGGCCGGCTTGGGCCGGGGCACAATCGATGCCGCGCTGACCGGTTTCTTTGCGATGCCGGGCTTGCGCGGAGGGGGCGGGGGCGTGGCCGTCGCGCCGGCAGCGATGCCGGTCAGGACGAAGTCGTCATAGTCTGCGGTGCCGGGGACGCCGGGGGATGCGTGGACCCAGACGGCGACGGCGGCCGCGCCGGGCGGCACCGTGGTCTTGAGCGTATAGGCCTCCCACACGTTGTTCGTTTTGGCGATCCAGCATGTGGCGTTCACGCTCTTGGGCACCTTCAGCACCTTGCCAGCTTCGTCGTAAAACCACAGATAGGCGCCGCTGCACGGAGCCTGGCTGCGGGCTTGGAATGATAGCGCGATATTCTGACCGGGAGTCACCGGCAGCCGCGCGCTCGTTACGGAGGCGCCGTCCACGTTGTAGGAGGCGTTGCCGACGCGCAGGCCGGCCTTGCCGGAGTGCGCGGCTTCAGGCGCGAGCTGCGCCGAACCGGAGACCGACCACATCGTACCGTTCTCCTCGAAGCCGGGGTTGGGCAGGGGGTTGTCAGCCGCGAAAGCGGAAGCAGACAAGAAGGCGAGCAGGGGAGTCAATAAGGTAAGTTTGAAGGGCATAAGAAGTTTGTCCAAAATGAAACGCGCAACTCCGAACTTTGAACGCTCAACGTTCAAGTGTGTCATAATCAGCGTCAATGGATGGTCATCAGCGTGCCTTTCGGAGGAGGCGTGTAA
>CAYSXF010000826.1:0-2704 GCA_964434815.1 uncultured Lentisphaeraceae bacterium | reverse complement strand
TCGCGCTTGTGCGCGGCGTGATCCATCAGACCGCGTGGCAGCGTGCGGACGGCGCGAAGATGCTGGCCCGGAACTTCAGCGGCGTCCGCGCCCCGACCGTGCAGCGCCTGATCGACGCGCTCACGGCGCTGGGGCAGGTCGGATGATGATGAGATGCGGAGAAGAAATCAACGGTTGACGGGGAAGAACCTGTTCTGGCATATTTATTGTCAACGTGGATGCCGGATTTTGTCTGATCCAGCCAAAGGGGTGTGTGATCCGTTCCGGCTCACGTTGAGGGCGGCTAAGGATATGAAAAAAATATTGTTGAGCATGGTCTTGGTTATGGCATGTGTTCTTTCGGGCATGACGCAAGGGTTGCGGTCGGCAGGCACGCTGCTGGTCGATGTTTCCGCTGATTCGATCACCGCCAACGACGGCGACGCGGTCACGCAGTGGGCGAACAGCGGCACGCTGGGCGGGGCTTTCGCGGTGGTGACGAACAACGCCGGCGTCAGTTTCACCAACAGTATCCTCGGCAAGAAGGCCGTGCTGTTCAACGGTGTTGCGCAGAACGCGCTGACGAACAGCGTCGCGACGCCGGCTTCGCTGACAGGATCCAGCACCTGGTCGATGGAGGCATGGGTGTGGGTCGCCTCTCTCCCGGCCGCGAAGTCGGTCTACTTCGCGTGGACAGAGGACAACAGCGCCAATTCGTGGGAGGCCTCTCGCCTGATGTTCCGCTACGATGCAGGCGGCACGGCGGTCGACAACCTGGGGTCGACGGTCGGCTTCAGCTATGGCACTCCGCCGGCGGGCTTGTGGCATCACATCGCCGTGGTTCGTAACGCTTTCAACCAGGTGAAGGTCTTCGTAAACGGCAACCTCATCACGTTCGCGTCATGCTCGGACGGAGTCCAGTCCGGCATTCCCCTCTCGCTGGGTGCCGTCAAGAAATACAATACGGCGACTTACACCAACTTCTTTTCCGGCGCCGTGTCGCGTGTGCGCGTTCATACGGGAATGCTTTCCGATCAGGACGTGATGCACAACTATCTCGCCGACGCGCTGAGCTATAATTCGTCCGCCAGCGCGGTCTGGACCGGCGGCACGGGGAACTGGAATGACGCGGCGAACTGGACCAACGGCGTGGTCGGCACGTCTTCAAAGGCCGCCAAAATCGTCTCAGGAACCGTGTCCGTCACCAACAACGTGTCGCCGAGCATCCTCAATGCGCTGGACATCGTCGGCGCGACGCTCACCTTTGATAACAGCAACGCGCGCATTGAAACGAAGACGCCGTTCGTCGTCGGACGCAATTCCGGCAACTCGGGTGCGTTCGCGGTGTCGCTCGGCACGCTGGCGGTCAACGGAGCCCTCAGTCCCGCTGTTCTGAACCTCGGCATGGACGGAGCCGGTTCCTCGGTCACAATCGGCGGCGCAGCGGGATCCGCCTTGCTCACGGCCTCTCAGGTGCGCGCCTTCGCCGGCGCGGGCAGCGCGGCCATTCAAGTCGTTAGCAACGGCGTGCTGGAACTGGACGCGGTCGTGGCGGAGGCGCCGTCGAACGCTCCGTCGCTCACCGCCAACGGTGGCACGGTGCGCTGCAGAACCGGTTACTTTGGCTTTGGGCAATTCTACAACGTGCCCCAGGTCAAGGTTTCGACGGGCGGCATCGTCTTTGATTCGGTTTCAGGTTCGACGCAAGCCGTCTCCACGGCCCTCGCGCACGATGCGGCGGGCGCGTCGAAGGACGGCGGGCTCCGCAAGATCAGCGCCGGTGTGCTCGTCCTGAGCGGCACAAACTCGTACACCGGCGACACCTCAGTCGAGGCCGGCACGCTGTTCCTAGCCTCGCGCCTGACGGACGGCTTGGTCTACCGGCTGGACGCCTCTTCGAACGCGCTCTCCACGCTCCAGTTCGCCGACGGCTCGAACGTCGTCGCGTGGGCCGACGCGAACGGTTCGGGAATGCTCTTCACCACCAACACGGCCGAAAAATGCCCCGTCTATGACGCGTCCCTGTTCGGCGGCCGCGGCGGTTTGCGTTTCAACCGCGACGAGGACATCATCCGTCGCCTCAAGGCCAACAGACCCAGCCGGGCGCAATCCGTGTTCGTTGTCATGAGTCCGGCGGCCAACAACAGTCTCGGCGGTCTCTGGGGTCAGGCCGATGGCGACAACGGCATCCGGCTCAACTCGACCGTCGTGCAGTTCTGCGGCAACGGCAACGACTTCGCATCGAGCGGCTGGGTCTACGCCAACGGTGTGGCAGGCAACAGCTTTACCGTCGGACAACCTCTGGTCGTGACAGCGATCAGCGGCTCGGCTCAGACGTGGACCGTGGCGGTCGGCTCCTATTCCCAGTACCGCCGCCACTACAGGGGCGACATCGCCGAAGTGCTCGCCTATGACCGCAAGCTTGACGACTCGGAGCGGCAGACCGTCGAAAATTATTTGCGGGCGAAATGGCTGGGCACGGTGCCGGCACCGCAGATCGGGTCTGCGGTGCTTCCCTCCAACACGGTTCTCAGCGTGAGCAGCGGCGCAGCCGTCGAAATGGGGGGCATCTCAGCCCAGCTCTCGGCACTCAAAGGCACGGGGAGCATCGGGAACCGGAACCCGATCCGATCCGTTTTGACAGTGGGAGGACTTGATGCCGACAGTTTCTATACGGGCACCATCACTGGAAATGTGGCCATTACAAAGATCGGGAGCGGAAGTG
>CAYSXF010000825.1:0-2704 GCA_964434815.1 uncultured Lentisphaeraceae bacterium | reverse complement strand
GATTTCTGCCTGTCTCGTGGGCTCGGAGATGTGTATAAGAGACAGCCCAGATGTACACGGCCGCGCTCAATGGCGGCTCGCCCGAGATGCTCACCGCGCAGACGGAATGGATCATCTCAAACCGCGTCAGCAGGAACATCGCCTACGTGACGCTCGAAGGCGACATCAGCCAGGACGGAAGCAAAGTGGCGAAACAGTGGCATCACGCGACGAATTCGCTCTATAGGCTCGAAGACCCTGTGCACACCGGACTTCCGGGCGGCATCCCCTACGGCGCCGTGGTCGGAAACCACGACCAGCGCGCCGGCGGCACGATGAAGTTCAACGAGTACTTCGGTACGAATCACTTCGCCGGGCGCAGCTATTACGGCGGACACTACGGCGCGGATAACGACAGCCACTTCGACCTGTTCAGCGCCGGCGGGCAGAACTTTATCGTGCTCGCGCTGACGATGGGTGCGGGCAGCGACAGCGGCCTTATGCGGTGGGCTGACGCGGTCCTGCATTCCAACGCGAACCGCCGCGCCATCGTGGTGACGCACTCCCTCCTCGATCCGGCGCCGTGGCCGGCCCCAGCCAATTGGACAAAGGAAGGCCCGGCGATCTTCGGGGCGCTGGCCGGCAACCCGAACCTGTTTCTCATGCTCTGCGGCCACCGGCACGGCGAAGGCCGGCGGCACGAGGCCGCTGGCACCGGCGGCCGCCACATCGACGTGGTGCTCGCTGACTACCAGTCCTATACGAACGGCGGCAACGGCTTTCTGCGGCTGCTGGAGTTCTCGCCCAGCCGGAGCCAGATCCGGGTGAAGACCTACTCGCCGTGGACCGGCCAGTGGGCCACCAACTCCGCAGGGTTGTTCACGCTCGACTGGCCCCAGTGACGGCGGCAGCCGCCGGGCAAAGCGTCACAGACGCCCGATTCCTCGCCAAGCTCTCGCCCATGCTGACAATCACAACGGGCTAATCGCGTACCCAAGTTTCTGGAATCGCTGAAGTTTGTACAATAGCGCCCGGCGGCTGATGCCAAGACTTCTGGAGGTTTCCGTGCGGTTGAAGTTGTGCTTGCGGAGGGATTCGAGAATCGCTTGGCGCTCGATCTCCTCCAGGTGTTGTGCCTCTGTCAACGCAGTCGGGGCCGGCTGTTCGCCTGACTCGCGTATACGTGTGGGCAGGTGCTCGGGCAGGATCAGTTCGCTGCCGGACAGCAGGACCGCGCGCTCCATGGCATTGCGCAACTGGCGCACATTGCCGGGCCAGGAGAAATTCTGAAGGCAGGCGGCGACCGTTTCAGAAAAGCGCGCACGCCCTTTCGCGAATTCGGAGATGAACCGAAGCGCCAGCGGCAGGATGTCCTCCCGCCGTTCCCGCAAGGGCGGAATGTTCAGGTCGACCACATTCAGACGATAAAAAAGATCTTCGCGAAACCGTCCATTCTTGACCTCGTCGTCGAGATTGCGGTTGCTGGCGGCCAAGATCCGGGCATGGGTTTGAATTTCGCGGTTTGACCCGATGCGCTGAAACCGGCCATCCTGCGTGACGCGCAGCAGTTTGGCCTGGAGTTGGGGCGACATCTCGGCAATTTCGTCGAGAAAGATCGAGCCCTCGCTGGCTTCCTCAAACCGGCCGATGCGTTGCGCGTGGGCGCCGGTGAACGCACCGCGCTCGTGCCCGAACAGTTCGCTTTCCAATAAGGTTTCCGGAATGGCGGCGCAGTTCACCTTGACCAATGGGCCCGCGGCGCGCGTGCTCCAGGCATGGATAAGCTCTGCCAGAACCTCTTTGCCCACGCCGCTTTCGCCGGTGATCAGCACGCGCGTATCCGAGGGTGCGATCAGCGAGACATCGCGCAAGATAGCCTGCATGGCAGGGCTTTCGGCGACGACGTATGACGGCAAGGGTTGATTCTCTTTGCACAGTACCGGAGCCGGCAGGGCCAAGCCGGCTGCCTGTTGAACGGTCACTAGCAGTTCATCGAGATCGATCGGCTTGGCGAGATAATTGACCGCGCCGTCCCGCATGGCATCAACCGCGTCGCGGATATCGGCATAAGCGGTGACGAGCAGCACCGGCAGGGTTGCGCGGAGTTGGCGTGTCTGGCGGAGCGTTTCCAGTCCCGACAGGCCCGGCATACGCACGTCGGAGATCATCAGCACAATCGACTCGTCCCGCCGGATGGACTCCAGCGCATGTTCACCGGAACCGACGACGACAGTTGCGAATCCCTGGCTGCGCAGAAAGGTGTCCAGCAGGCTGCGCTGCCCGGCATCATCATCCACGATCAGAATGCGGGGAGCCGATTTCACTTTTTCACCGCAAGGGTTATGTGTGTGATCTTAAAAATCGCGCCCTGTGGCTCATTGGGCAGACAGATGATTTCCCATCCATGGGCCCGAACGATCTGCTGCACCATCGCCAACCCCAGCCCTGCGCCGCTTTGCCGCGTGGTGAAATACGGTTTGAAAATTTCCTGCCGGTGCTCAACCGGCACGCCAGGCCCGTCGTCGCGGATCTCCAGGAAGCCTTGGGTTGTACTGGTCCGGCCGGTCGCCACTTCGATTTTTCCGGAGGCGGCAACCGCTTGCAGCGCGTTGATCAGCAGATTGAAGAGCGTCTGCCGCAGCAGCCGTTCATCGGCTTCAACAACAATGGGTTCGCCGCGAATCTCAATCTGGACGCGCTTTTCCTCCACGTCGTAGCCCAGCGC
>CAYSXF010000824.1:0-2705 GCA_964434815.1 uncultured Lentisphaeraceae bacterium | reverse complement strand
GATTTCTGCCTGTCTCGTGGGCTCGGAGATGTGTATAAGAGACAGCCTCTGATCACCGATCTCCGATCGCGCCGTATCACCCGAATGTGATTGAAGAGAGCATGGGTTTGTGGAAAGCTGGTTACGTTGCTGGCCAGATGGCGAGCGATAACGGATGCAGCTTAAAAGCGCGTGCGGCAAGGCGGACCTGCGGCTTTGCTTTCACAAGAACACGGCGGGACGCAGAGTCGGAGACGGTTATGGGTATATGTTTCAGAACCGGTGCCGCTGCGACGGCATTCCTCTCGGCATCGCTGGTCGCCGCATGCGCGCTTGGGTCCGGCGCTGACAGCCCGCCACAGATGGGTGGTGCCATGGCGGATGCGGCCCAGGTGCTGACCGCGACCACACACCCCATGAAATACCGCATTTCTTTGCCCAACAACTGGTCGGCTGACAGGGCGTGGCCTGTGCTCGTTGCGCCGAACGCCCACTATACCGATGCGGCGGGAACCGTCGAGCTGTTCGCGCCCGTGCGGGACGCGAAGAAACTCGGGTTCATTGTTTGTCAACTCGCCCGGGCGCGCAAAAGTCGGCGTCAATTTCATCGTGGGCGAGGACGACCCGAACTGCCAAAGGTATTCTGAAAACTGGCTGGAGGCGAAAGCCAAACTGCTCAGCTACGGGCATCTCCCGTCCATGATGCACATGGAAGTGATCAAGAAGGGCAACCCGGAGAAATTGAGTTCGGGTCACGGGTGGTATCCGGCGCGGATACTCGATTTTTGCGCTTCCTTGGAGCAGGCCGATAATAAATAGTGGCACTCTTGGAAACGTCTTTGTTTCTCTTTTCCTACGGTTGCCTGCTTGACGCACGCCCCTTTTTTGGTACACTGCTGTCATGGATCGCGTCGGACCCAAATTGGACGTCGTCTTTTTGTGGACGGGGACGTGATGGTACTCTTGCACGGCTTCGTCAAGAAGACCCAAAAGATACCCGACAGGGAGTTGTCCGTGGCCCGGGCTCGGTTAAGGCAATATCAGGAGGGCGGCTTATGAAGAACAGGCATGCGGGCAGCGGTTTTGACGATTTTCTCCAAGAGGAGTGCCTTCTGGCGGAGACCGAAGCGGTGGCGCTCAAGCGCGTGCTCGCCTTTCAGCTCGAAAAAGAGATGGAGGAGCGCAAGCTGTCGAAGTTTGCGTTCGCCCGTCGGATGAAGACCAGCCGGTCGTCGTTGGACCGGCTCCTCGATCCGGACAATCCGTCCGTGACGCTGCTGACGTTGGAGAAGGCGGCTGCGGTTTTGGGAAGGCAACTCAAAGTCGAGTTTGCCTGATACGTCGGCGTTGTCGGGGTCGGCGTCTTTCTCAATGATTCACCAGTCCGCGCCGCCGGTGAAATAGTGGAGGTGGGCCACGGCCGCGCGGCCGTGTGCCGGGCTTGAAGAAGCGAAGGAGGGGAAGGCCGCGTGTGCCCGAGTGGGTGTGCGGATCTTTCCATCGTGCAATATGAGAAGACAAAACGTTTGGCGGCGGATGTCCCTGTTGGCGTTGGTCTGGGCGGCCGGGTGGGGCATGGCGGTCTGTGGGGCTCGGGCGGCGGACGAGACGCTGGTGGCGTCAGGCGCGGCGTGCCGGTACCAGGTGCCGGCCAGCGGCGCGGACGGCACGAACTGGACCGCGCGGGCCTTCAACGATGCGTCGTGGAGCCTTGGCAACAGCGGGCTGGGTTATGACACCGGCGACCTGAGTTACGTGCCGCTGTTCGGCGCGACCGTGCCGCCCGCTACGGCTTCGTTCTACGCGCGTTTCGCGTTTGCGGTTCAGTCCGTGACGAACTACAGCAGCCTGACGCTGAAGGTCAAGTACGACGACGGCTTTATCGCCTATCTGAACGGCGCCGAAGTCGCGCGCGCCAACGCGCCGGAGAATGCCGTCTTCAATTCGGTTGCCACCGCCGGCCACGATGACAGTCAGGCGCTTGTTTTCCAGGATTACGACATTTCGCCGTTCGTTTCCCTGCTGACGACCGGCACGAACGTGCTGGCCATCCAGGCGCTGAATCTCGGCTCCAGCTCCGACATGCTGCTCCTTCCCGAACTGGCGGCCGGTCTGCCCGAGGTGGTGACCAACATCGCCATCAACGAATTCATGGCGCTCAACGGCTCGACCGTCAAGAACTCGCTGGGCAAGGACGCGGATTGGATCGAACTGTACAACCCGAATTCCTCCAGCGTGTCCCTGAGCGGCTGGTATCTGACGGACGATGCGGCCAAACTGAACAAATGGCAGTTTCCCGCGCATTCGGCGTCGACCATTCCCGGCAAGGGGTATCTGCTAATCTGGGCCGACAACGCGTCGTATTCGGTGACCAACGGCGAGCTGCACACGAATTTCTCGCTGAACGGGGACGGCGAGTATCTGGCGCTGGTGAAGGCGGACGGCGTCACCGTGGCCTCGGCCTATGCGCCGGCATTCCCCCAGCAATACGCCGACCTGTCCTACGGCATCGGCCTTGCCGGGGAGTACCGCTATTTCGCGGCGCCGACGCCGGGGTCGGGCAACGCCTTTTCCGGCCCCAGCAACGAGGTGGCGAGGGTCAAGTTCAGCCCGAAGCGGGGCGTGTTCGCCACTGCCGTGCCGCCGGTGACGGCGACCACCGCGACGGCCGACGCCGAGATCCGGTACACGACCGATGCCGAGCTGCCGACGGTCTCCAGTCCGCT
>CAYSXF010000823.1:0-2711 GCA_964434815.1 uncultured Lentisphaeraceae bacterium | reverse complement strand
GAGTCTGACCGCGAAGGTATCCGCTGAAGCGGTGAGACCGCATCCGTGCGGCGGGCTCAAGCGGGAATAGCGCGGGCCGGGACGCGCCCCGTCTGGTGCGCCGGTATGGCTCCGCTTCGGTGCGTATGCGCACAAGCGGGACATTCCGGCGTATCAGTG
The DNA here is from genome assembly GCA_964434815.1 of uncultured Lentisphaeraceae bacterium. Lineage (GTDB taxonomy): Bacteria > Verrucomicrobiota > Kiritimatiellia > RFP12 > UBA1067 > CAYSXF01. Next base: position 2,552 of record CAYSXF010000823.1, on the reverse strand, counting down.
CCGCCCGTCGGACGGCAAGGGGCGGTACCGGACGCAGGGAGCCCTTGGCGCGTCGCGGCGGTGTCTGGAGCGGAGGCGGTTTACAGCCGCGCAACATCCGGCGCGGCGTTATCCTCCGGGCGCGGCACACCTCGCGCCTGGCGTGAAGGGCGCAGGGGCGGGTTCGGTGACACAGCGCGTGAGCGCGTCAGATTTTCGTGCCGAGTGAGCGGCGGTGTGCGGCACAGGCGGCACTTGCGGGCGGGTGGCGGACTAGCCCGCTCGTGGCGGTCGGGACGCACGCCGCGCGAACGAGGTTCTCCGCGCGCAGATCGCGCGGCAGATTACTTCTCTCATGCTGCGGTCAAAGGGGATGGTTGGGCGGGGTGTGGGTAACGAGACCAGAGGTGGCGGTCTCGCGCCGGTCGCCAGGGGCGCGGGCCGCCGCCGCTGATGCCTTATCGAGCCCGAGGCCGGTCGCGCAGGCTTCCATGCCGGAGCGGTCGGCCGAGGGCGAGGAGTAGAGCCGCGCCGTAACTGGCGCGGCGTTAGAATTTGGTCTTGAAAGGCGTCTTGTCGCGCTGGCGCCGCACAGCGCGGGCGGGTTTGAAAGGGTGCCGTGATTTGAGGTGCGGCAAAAGAAAGCCCCCGCCGGGTTTGATCCCGGCGGAGGCTTGTGTTTCCGGTGTCAGCGAACCGGGATATTGTTGTCGTAATCGTAGGAGTCGACCGGCGCGAGGGGCGCCTCGCGGACTTCGGCGGCGGGCTGCCGCGGGGCGGGCGGCTCCTGCGTGACGATGGGGAGCTTGCGCTGGGCGGCGATCCTCTCGGCGAGGGCGTGAGCCCGGTCGAGGTCGGTGACGCGGTAGACCTTGGAGTACCGCAGTCCGCCTTGGTCCCTGATCTCGATGCGCCAGTAGGGCTTGGCGGCGGGGTCCTGGATCTTGCTCACGGGCGGCAGGGTGACGAGGACGCAGAGGCCGAGGGCGAGGGCGTTTGAGACGGTTGTGTTTGTGTTGTTCATGGCATCCTTCTTTCTCGCGTAGGAACACGCGGGGTTTAATCAAAAGGTGCAGGTCAGCTTTCCAAACTGTTTAGCTTGGCTCTAAGTCGTACCCTTCACTCGCGACACCCGCCGCAAGTGAAAGCCCTAGGGTCAAAGGCGGACCGCCCGATTCAACCGGACTGTTTTGCCCGTGCCCTGAAGCCTACACCCCTCGCTTGTCAAGGGGGTGTAGGTGGCAGGCACGGGCATTCCCGGCGGGTGGCGGTCGCCTGTCAAGACACGGGGCTTTCACAAGGCGGTTGCCGCCTGACCGGTTTTTAAAGCCTATGGCCGGACGCAGTCCGGGCGCGTATTGGCTGGGGGAGCCGCCGAGGCGCGCGTATCCCGCGCGGCCGTCCCCGCCGGAGGGTATGGCGGCGGGGCGGCGGCGTTTGACAGCGGTAGTCCGCTGACCTTGCACGCGCGGCGTTGCGCCGACGCGCGGGGGCGGATGTTGGGAAGGGTCGGGCTTGTCGCGCTTGCCGGGCGGCCACGCGCGGCGGCGCTGCACGACGCCTGAATGCCGAGCGGGCGGAAGCCGAAGCGGCGAGCGCGGGCGGCATGACGCGGGTGAGCCCGCGAATCCCCGGCTTGCCGCACGCGCTGGCCGCGCCCGCCCGCGCGCCTTATGCGCAACGCAAGCCGGCGACCGTACGCCGGCGGCCGCAACGCTGGCGGCCGGAAGGAACGCAGAGGCGAAGCCCCTGCCCCGCGTACGCGCGGGGGCTGCGTGGATGCAGGATGTCCAGCGGCAGGGGCCGCCGGTGTATGGCTGCGCAGCAGCGGCGCGGCGTGGAGCGGTTTTGGGAAGTTCTAAAGTCGGGAGAAGCGTTTGCATGGCCTTGTCATGGCCCCTCGCTTGTCACGGGGCAAGGCACTCCGGGCAGGCAGGATTGTGGAAGCGGTTAAACGGAGTAGCAGGTTGGTGGGTTATTTTGTTGTGCTGCTTGTCACGGGGCAAGGCACTCCGGGCAGGCAGGACTTCCGCAGGCTTTTGGAACTGACAATGGTTCTGCTTGTCGCACTGCTGGTCGTTGTCACGGGGCAAGGCACTCCGGGCAGGCAGGACTTCCGCAGGCTTGTGGATGTTGAAGTGTTGGGAATAGGACGGATGGGACGATGGGGACAGATAGGACTTGGGGAACGGACGGAGACAGAGAGAATGCTTATGAAAGCGAGGGCAGACCCGCCAGCCGCAGGAGCCGGACAATCCCATACCGGCGACGGCGGCGAATGTGGCGGGGCTGCCCGAGGGCGCGGCGATCGCCCGCCGCCAGCTATCGCGGCGGGAAGCGACCGCGCCTAAACAATTGATTCGGCGCGGCACCATTCGCGCCGTCTCCCGGCGGGAGCCGGCTAATTCGATGCAACGCGAAATCGAGCGGGCAGATGCCATAGTGTCGTACGCGTATCGCGCGAATGACGCGCCCGCCCGCGTGCCGATTACGGAGTCCGGGGGCGTCAGAGGCGGGAGCGGATGGCCTGTCTCTTATACACATCTCCGAGCCCACGAGACAGGCAGAAATCT
>CAYSXF010000822.1:0-2713 GCA_964434815.1 uncultured Lentisphaeraceae bacterium | reverse complement strand
GTGAGCGTGACGATCCCCTTCTCGTCCCACTTAGCCCAGTCGATTCGCGCAACGTCGCTGTAGGCAACCGTCTGCTTTCCAAAACCGCTTCCGTGCAACCCTTTCTCATCGGCAAAGAAACGCCTCCGAGCCTTCGCTGCCACGGCCGACCAAGCCAAAAGTCCCAACACAAACGTGATGACCGCCTGCACCGATTGCGTCTGAAGATCGTGCGAGCTGTACACTGCGCCCTCGAACACTTTCCGAAGCTGCTTGGCTTGCGCCACATACAGGGAGTCTCGATCGAGCACTTTCTCAGATATTTTGAGTTCCCCGATTTTCTTGACCAGCTTAGCAGGCGTTTTCGCGCCAGCCGCGCGAAATGCCGCGTCGATCGGCGAGACGCCGTCTTCGACGCGTCCCACCCACGCCTCCGCCGTTAGGTTTGTGGCCAACAGCGCCGGACGCGCGCGGTCCAAACTCCGGTTCTGCCGCGGCCAGCCCACGTTGCCGTCATAAACAGACCAGACGCACATGCCGAACATCAGCGCGCCGACACCCAAAATCCGCAGCGCATACTCCCGGTTCAATTTCGCTTCGGCCATCACATCACCTCATGTACGGACGGTTTTGTGTCCGCCCTCACCCTCACCAAAAACCATATTGCCGCGACGCAATCACGTAGACGCCGAGCAATAAATTGGTCAATCCGTGCGCCACGGCTGCAGCCCACACATCGCCCGTCCGCATAGCAAGCCAGCCGTATGCCAGCCCCGCCAGCATGCCAGCAAACCAGCGGTCATGCTCAAGCCCGAACACAGCCACGACCGTCCAGAACGCCTGAGCGTCGAACGCCGTCAACGGCACAGTCCAGAAGGCGCCTTTCCTCAGCCAGCGGTAGAAGAAACCGCGGAAGAAGAACTCCTCGATCACCGCGATCACGCACGCCGATCCCGCCAGTTTCGCCAGCGTCAAAGGCCAGCCCGCCTCTTCCGGCGAGAACGCCAAAGAACGGTGTCCAGGCGGCAATGCCGGAAAGAAATCGGGGTTGAAATAGTCGGGCAGCGCGCCCGGCATCATGATGAGCCACCGATTGTAGAACTCCTGGAACCCCGGCGCAATCCGTCCGACCCACGGCATCTCAGGAAGGATCCACACTGCGGCCACGGCCACGCCCAACCCCACTGCCTGCGGCAGATGCGCGACCTGCAGCGCAGGATATACGCGCCACGGCCTGAGCCACACGAAAAGACCCGCGCACACCGCGGACTTGACCCCATATGCCCAAGGGATGAGCCAACGCGGACAATCGCCTACCGTCTCGTACGCCTGCAGCAACAGGATCACGCCCACCCACACCGCAAAAGGGGCAACGTGTCCCGCCACAATTCTCTTTTCTGTTCCCTGGCCCATGGTTTCGCTGCCTCTAGCGCGCCTTCTTCCACTCGTCCAACTGCTCCTGCGTCGGCGCGGTCACCACTTCGAACAGCCGCCACGAGCCGAACGACTCCGCAAACAGCAGGCGGTCGCACCCCAACTCGTAAATATCGGGGTATTTCCAGAATACGCTTTCCGCCTGCGTCGCGCCCTTCGGTTCAGGCACCAGCACGTAGAGGTTCTGGCCCTTGTACGCGCGTCTCAGCGACCCGATGTGCAAATCCAGGTTCGGCTCAAGCCGCTCGCCCTCATACCCGCGCAACAGGTCGAGTCCCGCGTAGCCGACCACAAAGACCCGCCCGTACGGCGTGCACTCGTTGACATAGTCTTCGACGGCGCGGCAGACATCCCCATGTGACACAGGCTCCGCAGCCTCGCGAGCCATGCCCCCGAACCAGTGTGTGCTCAGCCACACAAAAAGGGCGAGCGCACCCGCCAACCGGTAGATCGGTTGCCGCAGCCGCGCCATCGCGATCATCAGCACCGCCAACGCGCTGACAGGCAACGTGACCGCGCCCCACCCAGTGCCGAAAACGTCCAGCACTTTGGCGTAGGCCATCAGCGCCACCCCGAACGAAACCAGCAGCGCCGACGCCGCAACAGGTCCGGCGGCAGCCCTCTTCGCACGCGCATCGCAGGCCCACGTCACCCCCAGCGCCGGAACAAGCACCAAGACCGGGACCAGCAGGCTAAGCAGGAACAGGGAGAGGTGCGGCACCAGATGACTCAGCGACCGCAAGAAGAACAAGGGGTCACCCAGAATCAACCGGTTCAGCAGCAGCCAGACGCCGACCGTGTAGACCAGCGGCAGCCAGCCCAACAGCACCCACGCCTGAAACCGCGCCCGCGTCTCACGGTCGCCGCACGCCGCAAACGGCACCAGCCCCACTGCCAACACGGCAGGCCCGAACACCGGGAAACCGCACAGCATCAGGAACGCGCCAGCCGCACCCGCAGCCACCACGTCGCGCAAGCGCCGGTAGGCCGCCCAGTCCGCCAGAGCCGCCGCTGCGATCAGCACAAGACCCGCCGTCAGCGCGGTCGATATCTGCAACGCCTGCGGCCGCCCCGACACCGCCATGCCTGCGGCGATCGCCGCCTGCGCCAGCGCGATGCGCCAGCCCGACTGCCCGGTCGACTTGACCGCCTCACGCACAGCCCAGAACACGAACAGCCATGCCACAAAAAAAGCGGCCAACCCCGCAGCCGGCTCCGGCAGCAGCCATGCGAACGGCAGGTAGAACAGCACGGGCAGCGGAGCCACCCAGCACGAGCCGAACAGCGCCTGCCGCCCCTC
>CAYSXF010000821.1:0-2715 GCA_964434815.1 uncultured Lentisphaeraceae bacterium | reverse complement strand
CGTTCGGTCGAGAAAATAGCTCTCGCGTCCAGCTCCGACGCGGGGGCGCTCGTCGCCCAGGAGGGCGGACGCAGAATCGCGGCGCTCTTCTCGGACGAGCATCCCACGCTTTCCTTCCGCGTAAACCGTTCTGGCGTCTTCGAAGGCATGGACATGCTGGGCAATCCGCTACAGTGGCCTGTTTCCAGCGGCAACATTCTCAACGTTGAACTGGGGCCGGAGCCGGTCTACGTGTTCGACGTGCCGGAGAACTTCGCGCAGCTTCAGTTCCTCAAGGTTGAGAAGGCGCCTGCCTCGCTGCCTGAGAGCGGCATCATGGAAGGCGACCTGGTTGTGCTGAACCCTTTCGACAAGCCGCTTTCCGCCACCGTGAAGGGAACGGTCCCGAAAGGCGCCACGCTCGATGTCGCCTCCCGCGTGGAGCTGAAAGCGGGTGGGCGGGCGACTGTTCCGTTCCGCCTCGACGTACAGAAATTGGGACGCCGCGCGTATGAGCTGACGTTTGAACTGTTCGACGGCAACTCCCAATTGGGGAAGCTCAGCCACTCGTTCATGTCGGAAGGCGGCGTCAGCAGGCTTCCTGAGCTTGACGCCACGGCGTCCCTCGCAGACGGCCTCTGGTGGAAGAAGGTGCCTCCGGCCGTTTGCGGCGAAGAGGAGCATGTCGTCCACGGCAAGCCCATCGTCGGCGTTCCCTGGGCGCCGCACTGGGGCGGCCCCAAGGATCTTTCTTTCACGGTGAGCATGGCGTGGCAGCATGACGGCGCCCTTTTCATTCGCGTGGCGGTGACCGACGATGTCCTCCTGCCCGCGCCAAAGGAGCAGCGTGAGCGCTGTGCGCAGTACGATTGCGTCGAGCTGTTCTTCGACGGGCGCGGACTTGGCGAGCGCAAGAACGCCATGGGCCCGGGCATGGGGCAGATGATGATCACGCCCAATCTGTCGAAAGTGCCGGGCCCCTGCGATTTCTGGTTCACGCAAAAGACGCCGGTCGTTCGCGCCGAGTTCGTCGGGGCCGTTTCCGAAACGGGCTACTGGATCGAGGGGAAGCTCGTCCCTGAGCCGGGCTATTCATTCCGCGTCAGGGCCGGATCCCAGTTCGCATTCGACGTGCTGGTCGATGACACGGATAGCGAATCGGCTCCGAGAAAGGCGGCCTTGGCGCTGCACGGGCTCTTCAACGACGCAGCCGATCCCTCCAAGTGGGGGCGCTATCAGCTCGAACCCGTGAATAAGGGAGAATGATGCGAATCCAGTTTCACATCTTTGCGTTGCGGGGCCTTGCGGCTGCATCCGGTCTGTTTTTCGGCACTCTCACGTGTGGGGCCGTGGACGTTCAGGGCGTTTGGCGCAGCCACGTTGAAACGCTGGCCGCCGACCCTTCAGTCCTGCGCCTCTATCCCTTTGACGAAGGCGCGGGGGCGCTGGCCGCGAATGTCGCGGGGGACAAGGCGGGCGCGCTGGTGCTTCCCGTCATTTCGCCCTACGGCCTTTATCGCGGAATTCCGCACTCACCCGCTCCGGAACCGGCCGACTGCCCGAGATGGACCACTGGGCGCTGGCCGTGGAAAAAAGCGTTGGAGTGCGGACTGGCCGAACGCCAGGTTTGCCGTTCCCTGTTTTATGGGACCACGAACGGGGTCTTCACCGTAGAGGCCTGGATACGCGTCCATGAAGTGGGCGAGAGAGAGTGGGTGGGAGGTGACTTGCTGGGGGTTGGGCTCGGCTGGGGATCGGGCTGGCGGATCGCCGCCGAACGCCAGCACTGGTGCCCGGATGGCAATGTTGCGTTCGCTTTCGGCACGCCCAACGGAACCGCCAACACGCGCATCCCCTTCCTGCCGTTTGGAACGTGGCATTACCTTGCGGCCGCGTGGGACGGACAGCAGATCCGCTTGCAGGTTGACGATAAGAGCGCTTCGGCGCCTTGCACCGGCCCCTTTATACCCTCTCAGAAACCGAAGGAACTCGAAAACGATGTCGCGGGGCTTGCTATCGGAGGGCATCTGCCGGGCAGAGAGGGCGGGCTGCGGTTTGACATCGACGAGCTGGTGATCTACGACCGAGCCTTGGGTCCCGAAGAACTCACGGGCCATTTCAAACGCCTCCAGCCTGCGGAGTCGGCCGCAGAACAATTAGCGCGGCACAGAAAGGTGACCGCACAACGCGCTGAATTGGAGCAGATCGAATTTCAATTTCCCCTCGGGAGCGGAGGCTATTTCCCGATTGGAAGACCAGTTGTCGCAGCCGTCCGCATTCCGAAGATGCCGTCGCTAACAACTCTGGTTTCAGCGCGGATGACCGTAAATACGAGGGAGGAAGGAAAGACAGTTTACCGCAAAGAAGTTCCTCTTCACGCCACGGAAGGCTCAACCTCCACCGCCGAGTTTTCCTTTGCCGGGGACAGGTGCGGCCTTTATTCCGCCGTCTTATCGCTCCATGATGCGAGCGGGCATACGGTTTTGGGAAAGGCGTTTCCTTTCGGCCTGACGCTGCCCCGCTCCAGTGACCCGCTAAGAAAAGAGTCCTTTAGCCTCGGCGTTCATCAGTCCGCCTTTCCGCAGCCGGAGGCAAAGGCCATCGGCGCGACGTGGTGCAGAGTCACGCTGGATTGGGGCAAGATCGAAATCAAGAAGGGCATCTTCTCTTGGGAGGAGGCCGATCGGATCCTGTCTCTTATACACATCTCCGAGCCCACGAGACAGGCAGAAATCT